>JABDLH010000183.1 GCA_013003145.1 Flavobacteriaceae bacterium
GTATAGGGATGAATAATCCTCCTCATCAAAAGCAACGCATTTCATGAAATTGACTTTAGCCTGCTGAAAATCATCCATAAAGAGATACTCCATCCCCAGGAGGGAATAGATGTCAAAACTCTCTTCAGCCATTTCAAGCGCCTGGTGCAATAATAGCACGGCAGCTTCGTGGTTGTCTTTTTTGGAATAGATGTTCGCACGTTGTATATAGATCTCTTCGTTTCCGCTATCGAGCAGCTGAAGATCATCCAGGATACGTTCTGCTACATCCAGGTTGTTTTCAAAAACCAGTACTTCAACATCCAGTAAGCGCAATTCAATGGCATCTGGGTGTTGTTGTAGTCCTATTCTGATTGCTTTCTTTGCCAGCGATATCTTCCCGTTGTTCAAGTAATGATGAATAATGTCTTCAAAATCTTCAGCGTCAAAGAAATAGACGTCATCAGTTTTGAGCATGGATTCGAACTTGGCTATGGGCTTGCTGGGTTTTCCGTTGGAGTTGAACGCCATAGATACTAAGGTTGGTTATACTATGGAATTAAAAATAACATTTTTGATACCATGCATTTTCTATTCTTCCTGTTTATATTAACAATATTGTTAACAGCTTTATTGCTCAATTTCCGTTAAAACTTGTAGGATGATATCGCACCCTTCATTAATTTCCTCAATAGATATAGGCAATGGCGGCGATATCCGTACTGCCCTGGGCTCAAATAACAGCCAAAATAACACCAGTCCCCGGCGGGCACATTCCAGGACCAGCTCGTTGGCGATTTCGGGATTTTTGACCATAATGGCCAACATAAGACCTTTTCCACGAATTTCCGTGATGTGTTTATGTTGAAGTTTTTCCCGGAATATTTTCTCTTTCTCCAGTGTCTCTTTTACAAGATTCCCGGAGGTGATTTCGTTCAAAGTTGCCAGTGCTGCAGCTGCAATTACCGGGTTACCCCCAAAGGTGGTGATATGTCCAAGCTTCGGTTTGTCGCTAAGTAATTGCATTAGGGCGTGCGAAGCTGTAAAAGCGCCTATCGGCAGACCTGATGCCATACCCTTTCCAAGAACCAGGATGTCAGGGATACAGCGGTAATGTTCAAATGCGAACAGTTTACCTGTCCTGCCAAATCCGGGTTGTATCTCATCAAGTACCAATAAAGCGCCCACTTCATCACAGCGTTCCCTCACCTTTTCCAGGTAACCCGCTTCCGGTAAAATGAATCCGGCACCTCCCTGGATGGTCTCCAGTACCACGGCCGCCGTTTTTTCAGTGATCAGCGACAGATCTTCTTTCTTATTAAAAGTTATGTGTGATACTCCAGGAATCAATGGCCGGAAAGGAGCCAGTCTTTCTTCGTAATCCATAAGGCTTAGACTGCCCATGGTATTACCATGGTAGGCATTCCTGGCCGAAATGATCTCTGTCCGTCCCGTAGCTCTCCTCGCTAGTTTTAAGGCCCCTTCCATCGCTTCCGTACCCGAATTTACCAGGTAAGTAGTTTCTAATGATTTCGGTAAGAAGGAGGCCAGTTTCTTGCTGTAGGCTACGGCAGGCTCCTGCACGTATTCCCCATAGACCATGACATGCATGTATTTTTCTGCCTGCTCTTGAATGGCCTTGACCACCGCCGGGTGACAATGCCCTAGACTGCATGCAGATACCCCTGCGACGAAATCCAGGTGTGCCTTACCATCCTTGTCATAAATATAACTTCCCTTCGCATGGGAAATCTCAAGCGCAAGGGGATGAGGTGTGGTTTGAGCCTGGTATCTGAAAAAATCTTTTTTCATGATCTAAGGCTTTTTTTTGCCGGTTTTGGCACTGTCTGCGGGAATGACAGCTTTTTTATTGACCGTTGAGGCGGGAACTTCTTCGCCCGGGTCTTCTTCCAGGGGTGGTTCTTGTTCACCTTCAAGATCGATCGGGTGATCCACTCCACGAATTTTAACCAGTTCTATGCTGTTGTCATCTTCATCAAAGATATCATCCTTACTGTAGATGCGTTCGTCTCCTCTCCATATAAACCCTTTCAGTTTACGACTGTTTTCCGGTAGATCTTTGGGTGGGAAAATGTCTCCGTCCGGGTTAGTGAAAAAGGTGATATCTTCAATATCGTTATTCTCCATGGTCATTCTTATAGCACTGCAGATAGTCTTATTAATGCCCATGAGCTTATCATCATCGTTGTACATATAATAAATGACCTCGGTATTCTTGACCAGGTCTACGTAGTCCAGGGAATTGTCCTTGAATTTGCCGAACAGGTCCTTGCCTTTAGCCTGGTTAAAACCAACTTTCCCGATACTGTCTTGTGATATGATGAAGGCATTATTAATGACCTTAAGCGAATCCATCTTTTCTGTTTGGAGGTCGGATACCAGGTGAATACTGTCTCCTGTCATCTGGTTGTCCACGTTCCATATAACCGGGTTTGTGATGAGTTGAGTTACCCCGGTTCTTTGATCAAAGTGAATAGAATCGCATTTCCCGCTGAGGTCTGTCTTGTAAAATTTGGCATTCCTGAAGGCCCGTAATATTCGTTCTTCAGGTTTTCCAGTGACCATAAGGGTGTCCCCGTGCATGTAGAGCGAATCTTTCTGCACAAGGCTTATAGAAACGGCTCGCTTGGTGGCAAAAACAGAGTCTTTATCCTTGTAAACTTCTGCGTAATGAGCCTTGATCACTCCTTTGTTTATGGTATCCGTGACTTTGATATTGTTGGTGGCTGATGCAAATTGAGCCAGTTTATTGAAGTATACGCTGTCACCTTCTATGATACGGTTGTTGTAGTCTATACGGGTATTCTTGATGCCGTAACCGCTCTCTACCTTGGTGTCATAGAATCCCCGTTCACAATAGATCTTGTAGGTATCACCGGTAATCGTCGACGGGCCGTACATATACGCATTCTTAGAAGTCGTGTAGTAGTCCAGTTGCCTGGATTCCATTAGGTAATCGGGATTATTGATCTTCACACTATCGAGGAACTGGTACTTTTTCTGTTCCATGTAATAGCGCCCGATGGTGCTGGTAAGGGTGTTTACGGAATCTACTACGGTCCCTGAGCTGCGGTAGAAGGATTCCTGCTTTTCGCGGTCAAAATACAAGGTATCCGTGCGTAGGGTCATGGAAGCATTTCTGAGCACTACTTTCTCATAGGCCTTAGCCAGGCGGGTGTCCCCATTATATTCAATTTTGCCACTGTTCATCTGAACAGAGTCACCCTGCTTTAATACAATATTTCCTATTGCTCTCAGCCGGTTTTCTTTCTGGTAAAAGATGGCAATATCACAGAACAGGTCGGCTCCCTGGTGTTCAAACTGTACCTGCCGGTCATCCTTACTGAAGATAGCGGCCCCGGGATATTTTACCTCATCTTTCGTAAAGTTGGCCCCGTAAACAATATTGATCTGCTGCCCTTCGGATGCTTGTTCCTGGGCAGTCCCTAAGAAGGGAAGCGTAAGTAGGCAAAAAAGGAATACCAGTTGCTTCAAACCGAAAATTTGGTCCAAAAGTAGGACATTTTAAAGGAGTTCACGACCCGAGATGGCTATTTAAGATATTCTTGGGAAGTAAAGGATTTACCGGTTGATGGTCTGGGTCCTGTCCGGTCCTACAGAGACTATAGCAATCGGGACTCCAACTTCTTTTTCCAGAAAATCTATATAATTATTTAATGCTTTCGGCAATTGGGAAGCTTCGGTCATCTTGGTCAGATCTGCCTGCCAACCCTCCATTTCCTTGTAGACCGGGGTGACATTCTCCGCTTCTATATTAAAGGGCAGGTGGTTGATCTCTTTCCCCTTATAATTGTAAGCCGTGCAAACCCTGATCTTTTCTATCCCGCTGAGAACATCCGCTTTCATCATCATCAGTTGGGTTACCCCATTAACCTGTACAGCGTATTTCAGTGCAACCAGGTCTAGCCAGCCACAACGCCTGGGTCTTCCGGTGGTAGCACCAAATTCGTGTCCTACCGTCGCAATGGTCTTCCCAGTCTCATCAAAGAGTTCTGTTGGGAAAGGTCCGCTTCCTACCCGGGTGGTATAGGCCTTAAAAATGCCAAATACTTCTCCGATGGCCGTTGGTGCGATCCCAAGACCTGTACATGCCCCGGCAGCTGTAGTGTTGGAGGAAGTTACGAAGGGATAGGTTCCAAAATCAATATCGAGCAAGGATCCCTGCGCGCCTTCAGCCAATATTTTCTTTCCCGAACGGAATGCCTGGTAGAGGTATTCCTCGCTGTCGATAAAACTGAGTTTCTTCAGCTCTTCAACTGCTGCAAAGAACTCGGCTTCCAGTTCCTTAAGATTATATTGGATGTCTACATCATAAAAATGGATCATGGCTTCGTGCTTGTTGGCCAAGGCACGGTATTTCTCTTTCCAGTCGTCCATTTCAAGGTCGCCTACACGCAGGCCATTACGCCCGGTTTTGTCCATATAGGTAGGACCAATCCCTTTAAGCGTGGAACCAATCTTAGCCTTACCCTTAGCCGCCTCTGAGGCAGCATCGAGTAAGCGATGTGTTGGTAAGATAAGGTGAGCTTTACGCGATATGAGTAATTTGGAAACAATATCGATGTTAAATTGCTCCAGGTTCTGTAGTTCTTTCCTGAAAATAACCGGGTCAATTACTACACCATTCCCGACAACGTTGATGGCGTTTTTATGGAAAATTCCCGAAGGAATTGTATGTAGCACATGTTTAATACCGTCAAATTCAAGCGTGTGACCGGCGTTAGGTCCTCCTTGGAATCGTGCTATGATATCGTAATCCGTGGTGAGTACGTCAACAATCTTTCCCTTTCCTTCGTCTCCCCATTGAAGACCTAATAGCAAATCTACTGCCATAAATAATAGCTGGTTATTTTGTTTCTTTTTCGTCTTTATTACGAGTACCGTAGAAGTAAAGTGAGTGATTACTGATCTTGATATCAAAGACCTCTTCGATGGTTTTCTTGATCGATTGGATCCTCGGATCACAGAATTCAACAACCTCTCCCGTATCGGTCAGGATGACGTGATCGTGTTGTCGATCAAAATACGATTTTTCGTATTGAGCCTGGTTCTTTCCAAACTGGTGCTTCCGCACCAATTTACATTCCAACAGCAATTCTATGGTATTGTATAAGGTGGCACGGCTAACCCGGTAGTTCTTGTTTTTCATATTGATATAGAGTGATTCTATATCAAAATGCTCATCACTTTCATAGATTTCCTGGAGGATGGCATAGCGTTCCGGGGTCTTCCGGTGCCCGTTTTCCTCTAAGAAAGCGGTGAAAACATTCTTAACAATTTCCTGGTTTTTGTTATCCATGGTACCGTCTACAGTATCGAGGTGCAAATGTAGGGTTTAAAATTAAATTCTGAAGACTTTATCAATTCCATTGATCCCTTTCAGGTGGTCTATCAGCTTCTTGAGAATAGTCTTGTTCTTGACCACTACGGTGATCCTTCCTGTAAAGGTCCCGCCGTCCGTGCTGAAATTCAGGTTGCGCATATTCACATGCATGTTATCCGAAATAATTTCAGTGATCTCGTTCATCAAACCAAGGTTATCAATACCTGTCATTTTAATTTCGGCAGTGAATTCTTCCTGCGTAGAATCGATCCACTTGGCGCTGATAATGCGATAGGCATAATTAGACTGCAGGGAGATAGCGTTGGGACAATTTTTCTTGTGAACCTTGATGCCTTCATTAACACTGACAAACCCGAAGACATCATCCCCCGGAATTGGCTTACAACACTGTGAAAGCGTGTAATTGAGTCTTTCTTCTTCCTTTCCGAATACGAGCAGGTCGTATTTGGTCGTGATCTCATCTTTATCAACATCAACCGGCGCCGTAGGCTTCCGGATCTTATTTTTAAAGAAACTGATAAAGGCATTATTGTAAGAAGAGGCAAAATCCTTGATCTTCTGGTTGTCTATAGCACCAATGGCAACCCTGTAAAAGAGGTCCAGGCTTGTTTTTAGTTTAAAGAAAACCACCATTTTATTAATGACCTCTTCAGATAGGTTTATTTTCTGGGACTTCAGTTTTCGTCTCAGGATCTCCTTTCCTTCCATGGCCACTTCTTTCTTCTCTTCCCTCAGGACAGAGCGGATCTTGGACCTGGCTCGAGCCGTAGTGGCATAGTTGAGCCAGTTCTGGTTGGGTTGAGCGTGCTCCGAGGTGATGATATCTACCTGGTCTCCACTGTTGAGCTCCGTATTTAAAGGCACCAGCTTGCCATTCACCTTAGCTCCCCGGGTTCTCATTCCCACTTCGGTGTGGATATGGAAGGCAAAATCTAAAGGGGTAGCTCCTTTTGGAAGTGATTTAAGATCTCCCTTGGGGGTAAATACAAATATTTCTTTGGAATAAAGGTTCAGTTTAAACTCTTCCACGAAGTCTACCGCACTCCCGTTAGAATTTTCAAGGGCATCTTGTAATCGGTTCAGCCAAACTTCGATTCCCTGTTCTTTCTGGTCACCGTGCTTGTACTTAAAATGGGCTGCATACCCTTTTTCAGCAATCTCGTGCATCCGTTCACTCCTGATCTGTACTTCTACCCATTTGCCTTGAGGACCCATCACCGTAATATGTAAGGCTTCATAGCCCGTAGACTTCGGAGAAGAGATCCAGTCCCTTAAGCGGATAGGGTTGGGGGTAAAGTGGTCCGTAACTACGGAATAGATCTTCCATGCCAGGAACTTTTCATTCTGCCGGTCCGATTTATAGATAATTCGAATGGCAAACTTATCGTAGATCTCGTCAAAAGCTACATTCTGAGCTACCATCTTTTTCCGGATAGAGTAGATCGACTTTGTTCGTCCCTTGATGAGGTAGTTAAGTCCTTCTTTATCCAGGGAATTGTGGATGATGGCAGAGAAATCATCAATATACTTTTGTTGTTCCTCCTTGGTGTCCTCGATTTTACCCAGGATGTCGTTGTAAACCTCGGGTTCGGTGTACTTAAGGCTCAGGTCTTCGAGCTCTGTTTTAATATTATAGAGCCCGATCCTATGTGCGACAGGGGCATATATGTAAAGGGTCTCTGAGGCTATCTGGACCTGTTTATGCTCCGGCATCGCATCCATAGTGAGCAGGTTATGGTAGCGGTCCGCGATCTTAATGATAATTACCCGGACATCATCGTTGAGGGTCAGCAGCATTTTCCGGAAATTCTCTGCCTGCTGCGAGATGTTCATGTCCTTATTCAAGTGGGCGATCTTGGTCAGCCCGTCCACGATCCTCGCAATAGTTTCCCCGAACATTCGCTCAATATCGTCCAGGGTATATTCTGTATCCTCAACTACGTCATGAAGCAATGCGGCTGCGATAGAGACAGCGTCAAGACCGATTTCAGAAGCGACGATCTTGGCTACAGCAATAGGGTGAAATATGTAGGCTTCACCAGATTTGCGTCTTTGGTTTTTGTGGGCGTCAACTGCAATGTCAAAGGCAGAACGTATCAGCTGCTTGTCCTCCTTACTCAGGGTCTGGTAACTGATGCGCAGTAATTCCTTATACTGTTTAGCAATCTCTTTGTTCTCTTTTTCTATAGCAGCTTCCGTCCTCATAAAATAAAAATACCACAATCTTTAATTGTAACCAACAAAAATCATGCCCTAAGCTCCCTGATCCTGTCCTTCAGCGGAGGGTGCGAATAGTGAACAAAAACGTAAGTTTTATGGGGTGTCAGGTTACTCAGGTTATTCTTAGATAATTTTTTAAGAGAACTGATAAGTGGTTCAGCCTTATAGGTACTC
>JABDLH010000184.1 GCA_013003145.1 Flavobacteriaceae bacterium
AATCAGGGATACATCCTCCCTGCCAGACAATTTGGTGATTTCCGCACTCAGGCGGCCCAGGAGTTCCGATACGAAAGAATTGCTGGCAGGATGCCCAAATTCTACTCTTGCCACCTTGTTGTTCACCTTGGTATAAAGGCTGCCATTCTCCCTGTTAGTGCTCATAAAAGTCGTTTTCTCAAAATTAAACCTTTTGTAAGAGGGGACGAAATTTGACACGGAACTTCCAGATCAGTGCCCCTCCCCGGATGGCCATCCAGACGAGAAAGGCGATCCAGATCCCGGAAATGCCCCACCCCATATATTTTGTAAAGAACAATACCGGGACAAAACCCAGGAAGGTGGCGGAAAGTAGCACGTTTCTCAGGTATTTCATCTCGCCCATACCTTTAAAAATACCGTCGAGCACAAAAGCAACCATATTGACAGGCAGTCCCAGGATCACGATAAAGAAAATGGAGCCAAAGGTATTCAGGACGGAGGGGTCATTAGAGAAGATGTTCCCTATTTCGTTGTAGAACAGGAAGGCGAGCAGCATTAATAATCCACAAACATAAGCCCCGTATTTTGTCGTTTTTTTAGCCAGTCGCCACAGTCCATTGTAGTCGCGCGCACCCAGCAAGCGTCCGCCCATAATGTTCCCTGCTGCCGCATACCCATCGATAAAAAAGGCTGCAAACAACCAGAGGTTAATGGCAATAGTATGTGCTCCAATATATCGGTCACCAAGGTCTGTGGCCTCACGAACTGCCAGGATAAGAGCTGCGTTCAGTGCAATGGCCCTGACAAAGAGATTCAGGCTCATATAGATGAGGTTCTTTAGTTCCGGGTGTACCGGGAATCGCGGTACCAGCCTTATATCGGTCTTTATGATGAGCAGCGCCAGCGCAATTATGGCCATCACTCCCTGGGAGACCAGGCTTGCCCAGGCGGCTCCTTCCAGGTACATAGGCTCTACCAGATCTTCAACACCGTAGACCAGGATAAAATCGAGTACAATGTTTAATGAGGCCCCTACAATGGCGATCATCATAGGATAGAAGGTGTTTTGTAATCCGCGGAAAATTCCCATTACTGCGAATACAAACAGGGTAAGCGGGAACCCCCAGACACGGATACTGTAATAGGAAATACAATACTCCAGGATCTTGCCGGAGGCATTCAGCAGCATAAAGATCTCCTCGATTACGAAGATGGTAGATAGCAGCACGAGCACACTCAGCATTATGTTAAAAAAGATGGCCTGGGCCGGAAGGGTCTTAATTTCATCTAATTTTTCTGCTCCCAGGTATTGTGATATCAGGGCCGAAATGGCACTTCGGGTCTGACCGAGGATCCAGATCAGCATAGAAAGAAAGGACCCCACAATACCGACAGCCGCCAGGGATTCCAGTCCGTTCACCGGGATATTCCCGACCACGGCTGTATCCGTTATGGATAGTACAGGTTCTGCGATCCCGGCTATAATGGCAGGAACAGCCAGCTTGTTGATCTTTTTTCGAGTAACGGTTATTCTGGATTTCAATGCAGCGGTAATTCGTAACAGTAAAAAGGATACGGGCTTTGTTCGGGGAGGTGAATAGATCCCAGACGAGTATACCCCCTAGATTCGTAGAATCTTTGGTTTCCCGGATTCTGGCTAAAGGTATCTAATCTGATGGAAACCATTCCCATTTCCCTGGCCATGTCTTCCACGTAATCCATCAATTTACCGGCCAGGCCATTTCTCTGGAACTGTGGATGAACGGCAAGACGGTGAACATAGCCATGGAAACTCTCAGGGCTAAGCCAGCGTATATCTTCGTATTCCGGGTCTTTCAAGGTAGTCAGTACAACCAGGCCTTTAATAATTCCGTCTTCTTCAAGAACATATAACTCCCTGCGAATGATGTCCTTAGTCAGGATCTCGGGGTTAGGGTAAGATTCGTTCCATTGAAAGATGCCCTTAGAGAACATATACTCCGTACATGCCCTCGTTATTGCTAGGATATCCGGGATTTCGAGTATCTTTGCCCTCCTGATCATTTGACAGTCTATAATTTGTCCCTAAATTAAGGGTTATAATTCTAACAGATATGAAGAACATTTTAGTTCCTATAGGGACATCACCGGACAGCCATGAAACCCTTCAGTATGCTGTAAATTTCGCTTCCGATTTTAACTGCCGGATCTACGTGATGGAAGTTTTCAGTGTTCCCGCGGTGGCAGGAAGTCTGACAAACATAGAGGAGAAGGTTGCCGAAAGCAGTAAAGAGCACCTGAAAACAGTCATTGCCAAGGTAGATGCCAAGGGTGTTGAAGTTAAAATAGCAACATATAATGGGGATCTGATCAGCGGACTTAAGGAGATTGATAATGAACTCGGAATAGATTTGATTATTCTTGCGCCGAGAAGCAATGATATAAAAGAAGAGCTCTACCTGGGGAATACTTCGGGCAGGATCATTAAACGAACTGATATCCCAACCCTGATCGTGCCTAAAGGTTACCAATACGGTCCGTACAAAACTATTTTAACCGCTTTTGCTTCAGGGGTACTCAAGAAAAAAAGGGTGTTAGACCCCCTGATCGCGATAAAGAAATACTACGATTCTCATATTAATCTTTTGCTGGTCAAGAACCCCGGATATAAGGAAACAGATTTAAAGGTCAACACTGCACTTATGGATATTTCGTCACAGATGACGATAACCGAACATGCGACCACATACCTGGGCGTATTGGAACACTTACAGTTGCAGCAGCCTGATCTGCTTTGTGTTTTCAGAAGAAAAAGAGGGTTTTTTACAAGTCTCTGGGAAAAGAACACTATTCTAAAAGCAGAATTCTCTGCGCGTATCCCTGTTTTAGTGCTGAGTGTTAAGAAAGACTGATGAAGATTTCATTTTGATTGTTGTTCAAAATGTATTTTCTTTGCCCTTCCTAAACAGTTGGGGGATTAGCTCAGCTGGCTACCCGCCCGAACGTACCGTCCGGTACGGGCGGGGAGCGCAAAAAAGCATGGCAAATGTGCTTTACTTACGTTCTTTACAGTTCTGAATTTAAAAAGTACTATGTTGGTATTTCCAATGATGTAGAAAAGCGTTTAGCCGTTCACAACAGTGGTAAAATTAAAAGTACGAA
>JABDLH010000190.1 GCA_013003145.1 Flavobacteriaceae bacterium
AAGGTATCCTTATCCCAATCTGCAAGAGGAATTCCTTCCCTGAACCTGGCTACCAGGTCAGGATTGGAAATGTAGGGCTTCCCGAATGCTACGAGGTCTGCATGACCATCTTCAATAACCTTATTTCCTTTTTCCTGGTCAAAATCCCCGTTGATGATCATTGTCCCGTCATACATAGGGCGGAAATGCTTCGCAATTTCCTGCACTGCATAAGGCACTTCGGAAACGTCTGTAAAAGGTTCTGACAAATGAATATAAGCCAGGTCGTAATCATTCAACCTGTTGATGATATATTCAAATGTCGGGATGGTATTTTCATCCATAGTGATTCCAAACAAATTATGGAGGGATGGATTAAACCTTGCACCTATCTGCTGCTCGGGAATTTCCTCTTTAACTGCATCGAGGACTTCGAAGAAAAAACGCGCCCTGTTCTCCATGCTTCCGCCGTATTCATCCGTTCTGATGTTGGAAGTACTGTTAAAAAACTGGTGGAACAGGTAACCGTTAGATGAATGGATTTCCACTCCGTCAAAACCTGCTTCAACCGCGTTCCTGGCTGCAAGACGGAATTCTTCTACCGTTTCTGAAATCTCCTCTTTGCTCATTTCCTTAGGGGTCACCGTGTCCTTCATCCCCTGGGGCGTAAAGGATTGTGCATTGGGATTAAGGGCGGAAGGCGCCAGCGGTAATTCCCCATCGTGAAAGTCCGGGTGAGACATCCGCCCCACGTGCCAAAGCTGTATATATATTTTCCCACCTTCCTCATGCACGCTCTGGGTAACTTTTTTCCAGCCGGCAAGCTGTTCTTCCGAATGGATCCCCGGGGTATTAATATACCCTACTGCCCTCTCGGACACCTGCGAGCCCTCAGTAATAATCAGTCCTGCTGAAGAACGTATCCTGTAGTAAACAGGCTGTAATCCTTCAGTAGGTTTATTCTCCGGGTTATCCGCCCTGGAGCGGGTCATGGGAGCCATTACGACCCTGTTTTCCGTTTTAAAATTTCCTTTTTTATATGGGCGTAACAATGCTTGTTCTTCTCTCATTCTTACTGCAGTTTTTTCATTAGTATCTCTGCTACTTTTTCAGAGGAAGCCGGGTTCTGCCCGGTGATGAGTAATCCGTCCTCAACGGCGTATGGTTCCCAGTCTGATGCCTTGGTGTATTTTCCACCATTCTCTTTTAACATCTCCTCTACCAGGAATGGAACTATATCGGTAAGTTCTACGCCCTCTTCTTCTTCATTGGTGAAGCCAGCAACTTTCCTGTCTTTTACCAGCGGTTCTCCCATTACATTCTTTACGTGCTTAAGGACGGCCGGGGCATGGCAGACAAATGCCACCGGTTTTTCATTCTTATAGAAACTTTCGATAAGACCTATAGAAGTTGGGTTTTCTACGAGATCCCATAATAATCCATGTCCTCCTGGGTAAAACACAGCGTCAAAGCCTTTCTGATCAATGGTATTGAGCTTTAGTGTATGTGCGAGCTTTTCCTTAGTTTTTTCATCTTTATCAAAACGTTTGGTGGCCTCGGTGGCAGCATCTTCAGAATCGCTCATCGGGTCTATGGGAGGTTGCCCACCTTCAGGAGAAGCCAAGGTAACTTCGTAACCTGCATCGATCAATTTATAATAAGGAGCCGCAAATTCTTCGACCCAAAAACCTGTTTTCTTTCCGGTATCCCCCATTTTATCATTGCTGGTAAGGACAAATAATATATTCTTCATCTTATGTATTTAAGGATTAGTAATCAGGGGCGAGAATTCCATCTGTCCTCATATCATGGCCAGGTCAGGATGACAGCCGTTGAGGTAGGAAGCCCCTTTTTGTTTTATCTCGCTCTATTGTAAGCGATTAAATCAAAGGTAGCTGTAACAATACCCAATAAAATTGATCTATATCAAGAAATCAGGCCGACTTCACTAATTTTCGCCTGATCCTGCTCAGACTTTCAGGAGAAGCACCAAGGTAATTGGCGATATGATAATTGGCTACCCTTTTTTCAATATTGGGATACGCCATGCAGAATTCGAGGTATCGTTCTTTTAGCGACTTCTCAAGGGAAGATAGTACGCGTCCTCTCAGGGAAATAAAAGCATTAGTCACCAACAAGCGAAAGTAGCGTTCAAATTTTGGTACCCGCTCAAAAAGTTGCTGCAGATCGTTATAGCTGATCGCCATCAAGGTTGAATTTTCCAGTGCCTCTATATATAAGCGCGAGTTCACCTGGTTGTAGAAAGCATCAAAATCGCCTACCCACCAGTTTTCTACAGCAAACTGTATAATATGCTTATCCCCGGATTCATCCAGGTAGTAAGCTTTCAGACATCCCTGGACCACAAAATATTCATGCTCTATAAGTGCACCAGGACGTACCAGAAACGATCTTTTATTGACCTCTATGGTACTAAGAAGGGAAGTAAAATATGCTTCTTCCTCTTCAGTTAAGGAAATATGCCCGCCAACATGCGCCAGGATCATATCGTACATGAGTGCTGATTAAGACGTCTAAGGTAAATAAAATTGACAGCTTACTCTTGGTTATCTTACGATATACAGCCAATTATAGATGCACCCTCAATTCCTGAGAGTATAATTAAACGAGCTAAGCAAAAAAGCCTGTAGACATTATACCCCAGGCTTTTATGAAATTTAGCTGTTAATATATCTTACTGGACCAAAAGAAGCTATCTATGCATCCAGACCGATTACATAATATGGTCTTTAAGCAAAAGGAAAACTACAATTCCTGATAAGTAGCCCACAAGGGCTAACCATGCGATCCGCTTCAGGTACCACACAAAATCAATTTTGAGGATTCCCATGGCTGCTACCCCGGCTGCCGAGCCAATTATCAGTACACTACCCCCGGTACCCGCACAATACGCCAGGAAAGTCCAGAATTCATGGTCCTGAGGATATACTTCCATAGAATACATTCCCATGGCTCCTGCTACCAAGGGCACGTTATCGATTATAGCAGACAAGAGCCCCAGGAGAGTGTTGGTCATATGAAAATCACTGAATGATGATTCCAGGGTTTCTCCGAGAACGAGGAGTGATCCGTTGGCTTCCATGGAGGCTACGGCCAACAGGATTCCCAGGAAGAAAAGTATACTAGGGGTATCTATGCGCTGTATGGTAGCTGCTACGGTTAACCTATGCCGTATGTCTGTTGGCTTTTTACGATGGATGATCTCCGTAACCACCCAGAATATACTAAGGCTGAACAACATCCCCATAAAAGGCGGTAAATGGGTAACTGCTTTAAAAACAGGTACCATCAGTAATAGGATTACACCCAATAACAGGATCAGGTTACTCTCTTTCTCCTTCAAGGGTTGTATTTCATTAAATTCCTCTTGCAGTGGCTCTACAGCTACCCCTCGGAACTTGAACGAGGCAAGGGCTAACGGAACTAACAAACAAGCTACGCTGGGCAAAAAAGTCTCTGTAATGATGGTTCCCGTGGTGACATGACCGGCATTCCACAGCATAATTGTCGTCACATCTCCTATTGGGGACCAGGCCCCACCGGCATTCGCCGCTATGATGATAAAACCGGCAAAGAACCACAGCTCTTCCCGTTTGGTCATGAATTTTTTAATGATCGCCATCATCACAATGGTCGTAGTAAGGTTGTCCAGTACGGCAGACAGGAAGAATGTAAGGACAGATAGCGTCCAGAGCAAGCCTGTCTTTGATCTGATTCGCACTACCCGCTGAATGATCCCAAAACCATTATGGCTATCTATCAGTTCAACGATGGTCATGGCACCCAGGAGAAAAAACAAGATCTCTGCAATGTCTTCAAAGTGTTCCTTTAGATGATGTAAAGTTCCAGGAAGGTCCTCGGTCTGCAGTGCCAGGAGAAGCCATAACAGCACTCCCAGAAAGAGTGCCGTTCCGGCTTTATCAATCTTAATTTTATGTTCTAAAGCGATCAGAACATATCCCAGTATGAAAATCAATGCTAAGGTGGCCATTTTAAATTATTTAAAGTAGTTTATACTATTAGATGGCCTTGGATCAACGACTTTCATGCTACCCTGTTACCACGCTGGTAATTGTGAATATGATTGCTAATGATCTGTTTCCATTTTTCAGCTCTTCGTATTTCATAATCCTCTGAAAAATTGATCTTATTATCATACAGGTTTAGAAATAATTTATTTTCCTCCTGGTGAAAACTAAGCTCTAAATCCACCCGTTCCAGGATCTCGGTTTTTTTATCTTTTACCCTCGGGTATTTCCTGACTTCAATAACTTTACACTGAGACAAATTATTCAGATCTATTACCGTATCTGTCTTAACCGAGTCATAGCTTTTAATGAACAGAAGTTTTTTCAATTGGTCATCTATACCGATGTAATTCTGTTCCCAGGCCTCTTCCGTAATGATATTGAGTTGATGGGCTTTTACTGCCTTGTGATAGGCAACTTGCCATTGTTTACGGCTGGCTCTTCCGTTGCGTTCTAAAAAATAATAGGGTATAAAAACACTGCCTACAAGCACCAGTGATATTATGATAATTCCAGTTTCCATAAGAATAAAATGTAATGTGATGTATGTTCATTTGTTTACGGCAAATCTGCGATAACCCCCAACAGGAAGTTATTCCGCAGTAAAAATCCGAAAACAGTAATTTTCACGAAATCGCAAGAAATACATCAGGGAAAGAAATGGAAGGGAAAAATAATCTCCGTACTACCCAATGATGGGCTTATGAACCGGCAAGAGATAAGGTAAAGGGCCTCGCAAGCCAGGAAGGCCGGTTTGATGGTAGTAGCGTAAAAGCTTGCAGTGACACTGAGATGTACTGCTTCCCACTCCCTTACCTCCGGGACTTCTAATTGATTAGTATGAAGGAAAACCCTGGAATCCAGACCGGGTTCCGAGGCCGCTGTTTTAATGAATACTTCAGATACTGCTTGGTTATAAGGCGAGCCTACCGTGGTAATCCCGGCATGTACCTGGTCTACAAGTACCGATAAAAGCAGAAAAAATAACAGCCTGGTGGCGGACATTCTATGTATTCAAAATTGGGCTAAAGGTATTTAATAAAACAATTCATTATATGTTAATTTTTCAAGTGAACCAGCTTCTAACAATTCACTTTAGTCTACTATAAACTAAACAGTTAAACAGAAAATAAGCTGTGCGAATTAAATAACATTCCGGTAATAATAAGATAACCTATCG
>JABDLH010000212.1 GCA_013003145.1 Flavobacteriaceae bacterium
GGATACGAATGTTGAGCCATATCAAGGAAACTGCCCCCTCAACCCAGGTAATTGTGATGACAGGTTACGCAGAGGTCGGAACAGCTGTATCTGCAATGAAAAAAGGCGCTTACGATTATATCTCCAAACCTTTTACGCCTGAAGAAATGCTGATGGTGATCTCTAATGCACTACAGGCAGGCCAGAAAGCAGAAGTAAAAAAACAGCCTCCCCGCGCCGTGGAAAAGCAGTCTGCGGGCGAAACTCCGGGAGTTATTAAGGGAGTGAGTGAACCTTCCCGTAAACTTTTAGAATATATTAAGCTGGTAGGGCCTACCAATATGTCTGTCTTAATTACCGGCGAGAGCGGAACCGGTAAAGAAGTCACTGCAAAAGCGATCCATGATCACAGCCCGCGAAAGGAAGAGAACTTTATCGCGGTTGATTGCGGGGCTATTGCAAAAGAGCTGGCGACCAGCGAATTCTTTGGTCACCTTAAAGGTAGTTTTACGGGTGCCGTTGAGGATAAAATAGGTCACTTTGAAGCCGCGAACAAAGGAACTCTTTTCCTGGACGAGGTGGGTAACCTCTCCTACGAGCACCAGATTCAGTTGCTGAGAACACTACAGGAGCGTAAGATAAAACGGGTTGGCGGCACCAAGGAGATCGATGTGGATGTCCGTATTATTGCGGCTACCAATGAAGACTTGCGGCAGGCCGTAGCAAAAGGAAACTTCCGGGAGGACCTGTACCACAGGCTGAACGAATTTTCCATTGCCATTCCTTCTCTCTCCGAACGCTATGAAGACCTTCTGCTCTTCGCCGATGCCTTCCTGCGCCAAGCCAATGAAGCCCTGGACAAGGAAGTACTGGGGTTTTCAGATGAGGTTATCGAGGCATTTCAACGCTACCATTGGCCGGGAAACTTACGAGAATTGCGAAATGTGATCAAGCGTGCCGTTTTACTGACCAATACCGATGAGGTTGCGGTGGAGTCATTGCCGCAGGAAGTACTGATGGCTAAGAACGATGTAGCGGGCATAGATGATTTTTCAAAAGCTGATTTTGAGAAGGAACGCATTGTCAATGCTTTAAAGAAGACTAACTTCAACAAGACAAAGGCGGCTAAATTATTACAAGTGACCCGTAAAACTTTATATAATAAGATCAACCATTATAACCTGGATCTCTGAGACAGTTGTTCTTCCATGTAGAGCAGGACCTCCTCGATTTTACCTATAATTCGTTCTAACTCCTCGGACGGGATATCCGATATATCCTTATAAAAACCCGGTTGTTCTAATTTTTCCAAACCTGGAATTACCTCAACTATCCTTAGTTGACGGAACATAGGGAGCATCCGGTGAGCCGTATCGCGAACGAGTGACAATTCTTCTTCTTTATACGCCCTTTGTAACAGATCCAGGTTACTTCGGCTGTCCCTGGCAAAAGTGATGAGTACATCATCGATTACCTCCTGGTTATCTCCGAGAAATGATTGCAAGAGGTCTAACTGGTAATATGGTGATTGCGATTTATTAGCTTCAGCTTTGTTCACGGCATCCTCAGTATTCAGATCAAGATTTAAAAGCTTGTCCAGTAGTTGCAGTAACTGGTCTTTGGAAAATGGTTTTTGAAGGATCGCAGAAAATCCCTGCTGTAGGTAATGCGACTCTTCCAGGTCTCGTCTCCCGGTCATGGCAATGACCGGCTGATCCCTGAAGTGAGCAAAGCTCCCTCCCTTAAGCGATGCCAGGACTTCAAACCCGTCTGTGCCAGGCATCTGTATATCAGTAAGTACGGCCCTGTACTTAAGCTCATCGTTCTCAGGGATATTTTTAAAATCATTATAGATCAGGGCTTCTATATTGAGTTGCAGGCAGAGCTCTTTCAGTAGCTTTAACATGGAAAGATCATCATCCACGATCAGCAGTCCAAAGTTCTCCGCGACAGTTTTCTTTTCCGCTTCGCTTCGTTGTTCCACCTTTTTTTGTGTAAGCTCCAGGGGGAGTTGCAGGTAAAATGAACTGCCTTTGCCTAATTCACTTTTCAGTGATAACGATCCCCCGAGTAATCCCGCCAATTTTTTAGAAATGGTCAGGCCCAGCCCGTAGCCCCCGTATTTTTTCTCGGTCTTTTCTTCCGCCTGGGTAAATTCGCGAAAGATCAGGTCTTGTTTAGACTTTTCTATCCCTATCCCGGTATCGGCAACTTCTATCAATACCTGCAGATGATTGCTTTTTTGTTGTTTTACCGTGGCTTTTACCTTAATCTCTCCTTGCTCGGTAAATTTAAAAGCATTGCCCAGCAGATTGGTGATGATCTGCCTGATCCGGAATGGGTCTCCAAGAACCGGCGAATCAAGGGGGGTATCTACGCTGACCTGCAGCTCAACACCTTGTTTCTCCTTGTAAACTGCGCGCAGATTATCTGCTGTATCATGGATTAAATTGGCCAGGATAAACGGTACTTTGTCCAGGTGAATTTTGCCGGCTTCCAGTCGCGAAAAATCCAACAGGTCATTGACCAGTTGCTCCACATAAAGCGAAGCCGACTTAATTTGTGCCAGGTGTTTTTTCTGTTTTCGATCCAGGCTGGAGTGCTCCATCAGCTCGGAATAGCCGCTGATCGTATTCAGCGGAGTGCGAAGATCGTGGCTTACGGTAGCGATCAGTTGTTCCCGGCTTTTCAGAATAGATTCCGAGTATTTCTTTTCTTTTTCCAGCTTTTGCCGATAGCTGTGTACCCTCCAGAAATCCCGGTAGATCAGAAAGGTGAATATAGCGACGATGACCAACCCCATCATGGCGGCAATTCCCGCTACCCGCATACTCCTCCTGAACAAGGTTTGCTTATTCTGGTTGTCGTTAATAGAATTGATCAGTATTTCCTGTTCAATAGCCGCGATAATACTCCTTAGTTGTTGGGAGAGTTCCAGGTCATTACTGACTATCTCTTTTTCCTTGTCGGCCAGTGATTTCTGGCTTAATGATTCCTTCTTTTTTGCCTGGGTCAGTAGTTGTCTTGAAATCTGCAGGATGGAATCCAATTTGCGACTGTCTATCTGGTCTCCTTCTTCCGGGATGTTTTCATTGAGGTATTTGGCCATATCCCTGATCACCTGCTGGGCTTTGGGAGAAAGTTGATCGATGTTCGGGGCTAGCGCCTCGGGGGTGATTCTTCCAAGGGAAGCTTCTAAAGAATTGAACTGTTGCAGTGCACTGTCAAAAGAATTATCGGCCCTGTTCTTTTCCTTTAACCGGCTTAACTCGTTGCTATTGGCCACCTTTAAGCGTAAAAGGGCCTGCACACTGTCTAGAAGCTGGTGCTGAAAATCGTTCTGGGTGAGGATCTTCAGGGAATCAATTTCCACGTAGATAGAATCGATATTCTGTCTATAAATATCAAAATTTTCCCGTGTTTTAGTTTGTAAGGCGAGCCTGGAAAAACTTTCAGCTTCGTATAACCTGGTGAGCAGGGAGCTGGTTCTTAATAGTTTATTATCGCTTTTATCTGTGGATTCTGCCGAAAAATAGGTTCGCACCTCTGCGTAAAGCAGGTATCCCACCACAAGGGCCAGCACGGCCAGCACCAGGTAGCTGATGATGATTTTGAAAGTGACCCGGTTATTGGATGAGTTCCTCATTCTTAATTAAATCTCTCCTAAGTAAATACGGGGATAGAGGGCTAATTGATGTCCTCTATCCAATTTATTTTTTAAAATTTTCTATGAATACCTCGGAAGGGCGTGTATCTTTGCGGCATCTCAAAGGGGTGCGAACTCCGGAAGTGCAAAAAGCATTAAAGGATAAGCTGAGATCATACCCAATGAACCTGCGCGGGTAATGCCGCGAAGGGATGGCCAACATCACTGGCCCGGTAATTACCGGGTGTGATCAAAGCCTGAGATGGCTTGCCATATGGCAACATCTTTCCGAAAGGGTGGCGGTAGAACCGCACTTTAATCTGTAACCAAAATAGGATAATGCCCCTTTTATTCGTCTAAAACAATAGCACGAATGAAAAGAGTGTGGATGATGATGGTCCTTATGACCATCGCACAAGGAACTTTTTCCCAGCAAAAGCAAAAGGATTCTTTAGAAAGTGTAGAGATCGTACTGGACGAAGTACTCGTTTCTGCCATCAGGGTGACCAAGGAAACACCGGTTACTTTTTCAAACCTCGATAAAAAGGCAATACAGCCGCGCAACCTGGGGCAGGATATACCCATACTGATGAATTACCTGCCTGCAGTGGTTACAACCTCCGATGCAGGAGCGGGGATAGGGTACACGGGCATCCGTGTCCGGGGAAGTGATGCTACACGGGTAAATGTAACTATCAATGGAATCCCCTATAACGACTCGGAGTCCCAGGGAACCTTTTGGGTGAATATGCCCGATTTTGCAAGTTCCGTAGAAAACCTGCAGTTACAAAGAGGAGTGGGCACCTCGACCAATGGATCCGGAGCTTTTGGTGCAAGCCTGAACCTTTTGACCGATGCCGTTTCCCGGGAAGCTTACGCCCAGTTATCTTCCTCTGTAGGAAGCTTTAATACTTTAAAGAATACCTTTAAGTTCAGTACCGGTTTATTAAATGATCACGTGGAAGTATCCGGGAGGCTGTCGCGGATCAATTCTGACGGTTATATAGACCGAGCAAGGGCAGACCTTGATTCCTATTTTTTGCAGGCTGCATACCTGGATGAGAATACCCTGATTAAGGGACTTCTCTTTGGCGGACACGAGATCACCTATCAGTCCTGGTTTGGCATAGATGCCCAGACCCTGGAAACTGACAGGACCTTTAATCCTGCAGGGGCTTATACGGATGATAACGGGCAGCTGAGGTTCTATGAGAACGAGGTGGATGATTATAAACAGGACCATGCACAACTGCATTGGAACGAAACCCTTTCCACTAACTGGCGTACCAACCTTTCGCTTCACTTCACCCGCGGAAGAGGGTATTTTGAGCAGTTCAGGGAAGATGATGACCTGGCAACTTACGGTATAGCAAGAGCGACGATTGACGGGGAAGAAATCACGACTACGGACCTGATAAGGAGACGATGGCTGGACAATGATTTCTACGGTGCATTGTTTTCGGCAGAATACCAGCAAGAAGGTTTAAATCTTATCCTTGGTAGTGGGTATCACATCTACGAAGGGCTGCATTATGGAGAAGTGATCTGGGCGGAATACGCGGGTAGTACAGAATACCAGGATCGCTATTATGATGATAATTCCCGAAAAACCGACTTTAATTTCTTTGCCAAAGCCACCTATGAGTTTGATGAACAATGGAGCGTTTACGGGGACCTGCAATACCGCGCTGTCACCTACGAGGCCAATGGTGAGGATACCGGCCTGGTTGACGATACTTTTAATTTCTTTAATCACAAGCTGGGTCTTACCTACGACCTTAATGCAAACAATAATTTTTATTTGTCCTACGCCCGTGCAAACAGGGAGCCCAACAGGAATGATTATGAGAATGGCAATCCAAGGCCGGAGCAACTGGACGACCTTGAACTGGGTTGGAGATTTGTAAGTCCCTTCCTGACCCTGAATACGAATTTGTATTACATGCAGTACAAGGATCAATTGGTGCTCACCGGAGAGCTGAACGATGTAGGCGCGCCTTTACGTGCTAACGTAGGGGACAGTTACCGTACAGGACTGGAGATCGATGCCAGTATGCAATTGGCAGATAACTTACTGTGGCGGCCCAACCTGGCCCTGAGCATCAACAGGAATAAGGATTTTGTCTTCCAGAGAGATGGGCAGTTGCAAGAGCTTGGAGACACAAAGATTGCCTACTCTCCGGGGGTAGTCGCAGGGAGTGTGCTTACTTATATGCCAGGGGACAATTTCCGGGCTTCCGTACTCGCTAAATATGTCGGTGAACAGTATATGGGAAATATTGATTCCGAGGCTTCCGTGTTGGATGCCTATGGAACAGCTGACCTGAATATTCAGTATACTTTTAATTTTGATTCCGTTCTGAAAAAACTGGTACTCAGCGGCCTTGTCAATAATATTTTTGACACCCAGTATGTCTCTAACGGGTATTTCTTCACTTACGATGATGATTTTTCCGATCCGGGAACGATTACGACCATAGAAGGTGCCGGATACTATCCACAGGCAGGGATCAATTTTCTGCTGGGGGCTACGGTGCAATTCTGATTATAATTAGTTTATGCTGAGAACCGCTTCCGGACATAGCTGCCGGGGGCGGTTTTTTCGTATATCAAAGTAAACGGCAGTCATGAAAAATGCACCTTCTTTTGGTAGTAAATTGCGAAATAATATTGTCATGGTGCCGGAATGTATCTCGCAGTCCTCGGGAATACTGGTGTTCGGCCAGGTACTGAAATCCTTCATATTCTCTACCGATGTGGCGATCATCAGGAATTGCAACGCCAATGCGATCATAGCTGTTTATCCTTTTACGCCACAGCCGACCATTTCACAAGCGTTAATACTGGCAGCTGATAAACCTATATTCTGTGGGGTGGGCGGCGGAGTAACTACCGGGGAAAGATCCCTGGCGCTTGCCCAGCATGCCGAATTCCAGGGGGCTCTAGGAGTGGTGCTTAACAAACCCACTCCGAATAAACTTATTGAAAAACTAAAAGATACCATTGATATACCGGTTACGGTGACCGTAGTTTCCCTGAAGGATGATATTCCAGGGCGGATCGCGGCAGGAGTGGATATCCTAAATGTTTCAGGAGCAGAACATACGCCTGAGATCATAAAAAAGATCAGGGATTTAGCGCCGGAGATCAGTATTATTGCTACAGGCGGGAAAACCGAAGAAAGCATAATGAAAGCCATTGAGGCCGGGGCCAATGCCATATCCTACACCCCGCCGAGCACCGGGACCCTCTTCCGGGAGATCATGGAGCGCTACAGGACAGAATAAGCTTCGGTTCAGTTAGAAATCAGGATAACATCCCCGCTCCGGGTAGCACGGTACTCCAGCATATCGTAATAGCGGTTTCCGTCGTCCGGCCTGCTTAGCAACTGCCCGGTAAATAAGCTGTATTGGAAGTCATCGCAATCGCAGCTTACCACCTGCCCGTCTTGTTGCAGGGTAGAGCATTCGTTTGGGGAGTGATTGGGACAGGAAGCTTCAAAAGCACGATAGGTGCTAAAACCGGTATTTGTGACATATACACCTTTAATTCCTACTCCCTGGGTATTGATAAATACAGAATTACCATCGTTATTCAGGGCGCTGTATAAGGGCAGGTTGGTGTTCAGGTCAAAGCGAAAACCGACTTCGGGCAGGAAGGGATTCCGGTTGGTGCCATCACTGGAACAGGATAATGAAAGCAATAATAAAAGGACTGATAGACAGCGGGATATGTGCGAGAACGATTTCATAGTTGTGGCACAAAAGTGAGCAAAATTTATGTATATTTGCGTTAAATCCTCTTGAAAAAAAGAGGATTTTCCTATTAGGGTACCTAGGTATCAACTTCCAATCCACAAGCGTTGAGGTACTTGCCCAAATTAAAGGTGTCCTGGTGTGGAGACCGTCTTTTTGCCGGTCAGTAGTACGACATCCAATTATACGTTGAAACAGGGTGATCATGGGGGTTTCGAAGAAGGAATTCCCGAAAATGAATTAGTTATGAGTAATGTTTCTTATTATACCGCAGAAGGCTTACAGAAGCTGAAAGATGAACTTAACCACCTTAGGGATGTAGAAAGGCCAAAGGCTTCACAGGCCATTGCTGAGGCCAGGGACAAGGGTGATCTCTCCGAGAATGCAGAATACGATGCCGCCAAGGAAGCCCAGGGACTGTTAGAGCTCAAGATCGCCAAGCTGGAAGAAGTTGTGGCTAATGCCAGGTTAATCGATGAATCCCAGTTAGACACCTCTAAAGTACTGGTGTTGTCTACGGTAAAATTGAAGAACCAGCAGAACGGGATGGAACTCAACTATACCTTGGTATCTGAAAGTGAAGCAGACCTTAAGGCCGGGAAAATATCCGTGACCTCACCCATCGGCAAGGGATTGCTGGGTAAGCGTGTGGGAGAGGTAGCCGAGATTCAAGTGCCGAATGGTACCCTAAAATTCGATGTCCTCGAAATTAGCAGGAAATAATTCTTTCCTGAAATTTGTTATACCATCCTTTGTTGTTTTCAACAAAGGATTTTTTATTTTAGATGGTCTAACCAGGCCCATGATCAAAGGCCAGAAATCGCAAAAACAATGCCCAGCCTGTTTACAAAGATCATCAATGGTGAGATCCCGTGCTATAAGATAGCAGAAGACGAAAATTACTTCGCGTTTTTAGATATCAATCCCAATGCTGAGGGCCATACCCTCTGTGTGCCGAAAAAGGAGGTGGATAAGATCATGGATATGGATGAAGAGGCTTATATGGGTTTAATGGCCTTCTCAAGGAAAATAGGAATAGCCCTGGAAAAAGTTATTAGTTGTAAGCGGGTTGGTATGGCTGTAATTGGCCTGGAAGTTCCCCACGTACACGTGCACCTTATTCCCTTGCAAAGTATGCAGAATGCCACATTTCAGCATAAAGTTTCCTTAGAGCAAGATGAATTTGAAGCCATAGCACAAAAGATCAGGGAAGCCCTGGATTATTAGCTCTAACCCGGGAAACCGCCCTGTATAAGCATGTAGGTGCCCGCGCCGACAAGGACGATAAGCAATAACAAGAGTGCATAGAATAGGAAAGTGAAACGGATAGAAGATCGGTTAGGAGTAACCAGCTTCCTGTAGTATTCAAAGGTACGGTCAATATCCTGCGTCCATTGTACCGGGTAGATCACGGATCCGCATTTTCTGCATTGTATTTCGTGGCTGAGATTCTTGGTAGTGCGGTGAAATAGTTTGCCATAACTCTCCTTCTGGTAAAATGTCAGCCGCAGGTCCTGTGCAAAACATTCAGGACAATTATTGGTCAGGTCGGCTTCTTTTATTACGATCAGTTTTTCCTTCATCATGATGAGCCTAAAGTTTTTAAGGAGATCTGCATTACAGTGCCTTCCTTGCTCGAGGTGAGCACCTTGATCTTTCCTTGGTGGTATTCTTCTACAATACGCTTGACCAGCGAGAGACCGAGGCCCCATCCGCGCTTCTTGGATGTGAAACCGGGAGTGAAGATAGAATTGTAATCTCCCTTGGCAATACCATGACCGGTATCTGAGACCAGGATTTGGACAAATTTGCCTTCGGGGATAATTTCAATAGAGATATGACCTTTTCCCTTCATGGCATCAATCCCATTCTTCACCAAATTCTCTATGGTCCAGTGGTACAAAGAACGGTTCAAAAGTACGGGAAAATTTTCGACTTTAGAATGAAATGAAAAATGGATAAGCTTGGAACTTCGCATTTTCAGGTAATCAAAGGCCTGCCTGGTTTCTTCTACTACATCAGCCCGTTCCAGCTTAGGCAGGCTGCCAATTTTAGAAAAGCGTTCGGTAATGGTTTGCAGCCTGCTGATATCCTTATCGATCTCCCTGGTGATCTCCGGGTTGATGTTCTCTGCCCTCAGCAATTCGTTCCAGCCGAGAAGGGAAGTGAGGGGTGTACCGATCTGGTGAGCCGTTTCTTTGGCCATCCCGGCCCAGAGTTTATTCTGTTCCGATGCTTTATTGGTCCTGAAAAAGAAAAAGATCACCGCTCCGAAGAGGAAGATGATCAGCAGTAAAGCAATCGGGTAATACTTCAGCTTATTCAACACTTCAGAGTTCCCATAATACAGTGTAGCAAGGTGTTCCCCTTTATAATTGATAGAAATAGGGGTGTTCTCTTGCTGAAACCGATCTATCCGTTCCTGGACATAAGCGGGGTCTGCAACAGCATCCTCCTTCATATTATTGGTCTTAATAGATCCATCCTGGTTCACCAGGATCATAGGGGTGGCCGTGTTGTTCTGGAAAATTTTTACGTGCAGGTTCCCCAGGTCCCTGTCTTCAGAGGATTGTAACAATTCGGATTGGGCGGTAGCCCATATTTCCATTTTGTAGCGTTCTTCCTCCTTGAATTTTTTAAAGAAGCTGTTCGTGTTCCATAGGATAAGGCTTACGATCACGAAGGATGCGATCAGCAAAAAAATATTTGAAGTTTTCCTGGGTCGGCTGAATTTCATCAAGGCTGCTCTTTGCGAATTTAAAGATAATCCAAATTGGGGGACCGGGACGGTTTTCGTCTCTCAATCCGGTTTTAAATAGCCTACAAATTACGTACATTTGCCACCTATGCAAGAGATGATTACTATTACCCCCGGAGAAGTTGCAACCCCCAAATTACATGGGTATCTGCTCGGGGCAGTAGGGCCCAGGCCTATAGCGTTTGCAAGTACGATAGACAGCGAAGGAAGACCTAACCTCTCTCCTTTCAGTTTTTTTAATGTCTTCAGCGCTAACCCGCCTGTTATGATCTTTTCACCTGCCCGCAGGGTGCGTAATAATACGACAAAACACACCCTGGAAAATGTTTTAAAAACTAAGGAAGTGGTTATCAATATCGTGAACTACGATATGGTTCAACAGATGTCGCTCTCCAGTACGGAATACCCCGAAGGGGAGAATGAATTTGTAAAAGCCGGGCTAACCATGCTTCCTTCAGAATTGGTAAAACCTTTCCGGGTTGCGGAGTCACCCGTGCAGTTCGAATGTCGAGTCACTAAGGTGGAGGCTTTAGGCGAGGAAGGCGGTGCTGGTAACCTCATTTTTTCGGAGGTTGTCAAGATGCATGTGCACAAATCTATCCTGGATGAGAACGGAAGTATAGATCAGCATAAAATTGACCAGGTGGCCCGGATGGGAGGTAATTGGTACAGCCGCGCTAATCAAGGGATGTTCGAGGTTCCCAAACCTTTGTCTACCCTGGGAATAGGGATAGATGCCATCCCGGAAAAGATTCGGCACAGTAAATTATTAACTGGGAACGATCTGGGTAAGCTGGGAAATGTGGAAGAATTGCCCGTAAGGGAAGAAGTGATGGCATTTGTTGCGGAAAAAGAAGAACTCAAAGAAATCATCCGTGCCGGTGATGACGAAAAAAGGTTCAGAATGGCACAAGAATATTTAAATAATAATGACATGCTTTCTGCCTGGAAAGTACTGTTGGCAAACAATTAGAAGATGGAATTAGAAGGAACGATCAAATTAATCGGGGAAACCAAAACTTTTGGAAACAAAGGGTTCCGTAAACGCGAAGTAGTGGTGACTACCGATGAGCAGTACCCGCAGACCATTATGGTCGAATTTGTACAGGACAAGACAGACCTGCTGAACAACTTTAAACCGGGGCAGCCTGTAAAGATCAGTATCAACCTCAGGGGTCGTGAATGGACCAACCCACAAGGCGAGGTGAAATACTTTAACTCTATCCAGGGTTGGAGGATAGAAGGCGTACAAGCCGATGCAGCTGGCGGAAGTATCCCACCTGTACCACCTATGGAAGCCTTTGAACCGGCAGATGACCTGAACGAAGAAGATCACGATGACCTTCCGTTCTAAGATTAAATACAAGGAGTTGATCCGGCCTTATCCACTGGTTATGGCCGGATCTCTCACTATTTTATGAAGCTTACCAGGGCCATAGAGACGGTTTTCCGGAGGTACTTGCCTTCCCCTTTTACCATAGCCGTACTACTGACCCTTTTTACTATACTGCTTGCATGGATCACTACAGATGCACCGGAATCGGGATCGCACCTTGGATCTATACTTTCCCATTGGGAATCCGGTATATGGAATAACGGCCTGTTGGTATTTGCATACCAGATGATGCTTATCCTGGTGCTTGGCCATGTCCTTGTACTGAGCAAGCCGGTAGCCAAACTCATTCACAAGATCACAAGCTTGGTTAGCAGTCCTGCAAGCGCGGCCCTATTGGTAGCCCTGCCCACTATGCTGATCTCTTTTTTTAACTGGGGGCTGGGACTCATCTTTGGTGCTCTCCTCGCCAGGAAAGTTGGTCAGTACGCACAAGAAGAAGGTATACCGATCAACTACCCGCTGGTAGGCGCTTGTGGATACCTTGGATTAATGGTCTGGCATGGGGGAATCAGTGGTTCTGCACCTATTAAAGCCTCGGAGGAAGGCCATATTAATGAACTGATGCAGCTATCCGGTAACCAGGAATTACTATCTGTGCTCCCGGGAAGCATCCCTACCTCCCTGACCGTGTTCAGCTCGGCTAACCTGCTGATCTTCGCAACCGTTGTGGTCGCAATTTCGGGTATGGCATATTACTTGGGGCGGAGTACGATTACTGCGAAGACGTCCTTGCCGCCGCTCTCTATGGAGCAGGAGCAGGAAACAAAAGCAATGGGATCGGAAAAACTGGACCGCTCCCCCTGGCTAGCAGCTGTTTTTGGCTTGCTTATCCTCGCTGTCTTCTGCCTGCAGTACACTTCATTCCTCGCAGCCTTGAATATAACCCCCAATATGCTCAATTTTTTTATGCTGGGACTGGCATTATTGCTCCATGGTAGCCTGGCAAAATTTGGGAAGGCGGTGGAATCGGCCATAGGAGACACGGCCGGGATATTGATACAGTTTCCTTTGTATTTTGGAATTATGGGTATTATGGCCGGCAGTGGGATGATAGGTGACATATCGGATTTCTTTGCCTCTGTCGCCAATAGCACGACCCTGCCTGTGCTGACATTTTTCAGTGCCGGGCTGGTCAATGTTTTTGTTCCCAGTGGAGGCGGGCAATGGGCAGTACAGGGCCCGCTGGTCCTGGAATCGGCCTGGCAGCTCGGGGTTCCCTTACCAAAAGCAATCATGGCACTGGCCTATGGTGACCAGGTGACCAATATGTTGCAACCCTTCTGGGCCCTGCCTTTACTGGCGATTACCAGGCTCAAGGCTAGTGAGATCCTTCCTTATACTTTGATCTTTATGATACTTGGATCTGTTATCTACCTTATGGGCTTACTGCTATTTTAGCCTAAATTTGTACAAAAGCGATTATCGTGAACCATTCACCAAATTCCATAGCCTTCCTGACCGAAGCATTGGTTTTTCCACCTCTTGAGAATGCAAATTCTGAAGGCCTCCTCGCCGTAGGGGGAGACCTGTCTGCAGACCGATTGTTACTGGCCTATCGCAATGGTATCTTCCCGTGGTTCAATGAAGATTCCCTTATCCTTTGGTGGAGCCCAGATCCCAGGATGGTGCTCTTTCCCGGGGAATTAAAAATTTCCAAGAGCCTGAAGCGCACACTGAAGAAGAATATCTATTCGGTGAGCCGTAACCGGAGCTTTGCCGAGGTTATTGAAAAATGTGCAGCAGTCCCCAGGCCCGGACAAGGTGGTACCTGGATCACTACAGGTATGCAGGAGGCGTATACCGAATTACATCACCGGGGTTTTGCGGTGTCTTACGAAGTGTGGAAGGGAACAGAGCTTGTAGGCGGACTTTACGGTTTGCAGCTCGGGCAGGTCTTCTGTGGTGAGAGTATGTTCAGTACCGCGAGTGACGCTTCAAAAGTGGCACTGGTGCAACTGGCCAGGGATTGCCGGGAAAACGGCATTGAGTTAATAGATTGCCAGGTGTATACCAGCCATCTAGAAAGCCTGGGCGCTGCTGAAATCCCCAGGGAGGAATACCTGCAGTGGCTTAAAAGGAAATAGA
>JABDLH010000222.1 GCA_013003145.1 Flavobacteriaceae bacterium
ACCCCCCAGCGGATGAATTCCGAATTTCACTTTGACGTACCACATTTTCACCGTGTTGTAGATGCTTATAGCCAGGAAAGTGGCCAAGGCCGCCCCATTGATCCCAAGAGCAGGAATGAACCAGAGATTAAGGAGAATTGTCAGTAAGGCCAGGAATACGCCCATAACCAGTACAGCCCGGTAGTATTCTGAATTGTACAGAATAGAATTATTATTTCCCAACAAAGCGTCGTAAACTTTGGCCAGGCCTACGAGAAATACCACCATAAAACCGCCCCGGTATGTTTCAGGTAATAACAGGTACAAGTCTTGTACGTTTAATATGATCAGTAAAAATAACAGCCCTGAAACGATAAGCAATGTAACCGAGCTTTTATGGTACAACTCTTTAAGGCCGGCAGTGTCCTTTTTATTCAGTAGTTCTGCAGTTAAAGGGTAGGTAACCTGGTGCATGGCCCTGGTAGGTACAGCAACTACTGTTGCAATAAATACGGCCACACTGTAATAGGCCACATTTTCTATCGGTATAAACTGGTTGATCATAAAACGGTCCAGTTCTAAGAGTATAACGGCGGCAGATCCCCCAAGGATGATCAGCAAACTATAGGTAAGGATAGGCCTGCTATTCTTTGGCCAGGAAAACCTCAAGGAAGGTCTTTTTAACCGGTAAGCATACCATTTCATGATCAAGGTTCGTACTAAGTAAAGAGCGACGAGAAGATCCAGGAACAGGGGCACACTGATCTGGTCCAGGTAAACCAGGAAAAGCATTACACTCACCCCTGCCCTGACAAAAACCTCTTTCATGAAATTGCCGGTCACCGTTCGCATATGCACCCTGGACCAAGCGTAGAATACTTCAAAATAAGCCATGGCCATCCCGATCAGGAAAATATGCCAGACATACCCTTCTACAATTGGATTCTCCCGTGACAAGAACGCGCCTATAGCCTGGTTGGCGACAAAACTCAGTAGGGCTACCGGAAGAATCATGGCCAATGGCAACAATAACATCATCCCCAGGAAACCTTGCAAGTTATGATCTTGCTTAAAACCGCTGTAATACTTTACCAGGGTATTAGGCACTCCAAATGCCAGCAACGGCATCAGTATGGCCGAGGTTGATAGAATAACCCCAACAAGACCGTAGTATTCATCGGTGAGAAAACGGGTGTATAAAAACAAGGTATTGATGGCCCCAATACCAAAGCCGAGGTAGGTGATTACCGTATTGCTCAATGATTGTTTAAATACTATTCCCATTACAATTCTTTAGCTAACTGGGCTGTAATTGAATATCGGCTATAAGCCACCGGGTCGCCTCCTTTTTGCACTAATTCACCATTCTTATACTGCGTAAAATACGATGACAGTTGTTCTTTTATAGCGGTTTTCTCCTGGTAGCCAAAAACCTTCCCTCTCTCCTCTTCCTCTAATAATTTGCCGGCTTCCCATTGCCCAGGGCCAATAGCTATTACCGGGCGTCCGGAGGCCATGTATTCAAATAATTTTCCTGGAATAATTCCCTTGCTCACCTCGCGGTCTATCTCCAGCAAAAGAAGAACACTTGCCCCCTTCTGTAAAGCTATGGCCCGGGTATGCGATACATATCCCTGCAGTTCAAGGTAAGGCTGCAGTCCGTAAGAATGGATACTATGGACCACTTCAGGGCTGACGACCCCAACCAGCCTGATACGCAGTTGCTCCCGGAATTCTTTGTTTTCCTCGAGCAACTCGGCCAAGGCGGACCACAATTGCACAGGATTTCTCTCGCTCAGCAAGGAGCCGATATGTGAAATCGTGAAGTAAGAATTTACTTCCGGTTCAACCCTGTCATATTCCTCTTTGTCATAACCATTCGTAAGCACAACTATAGGCTTAGTGGTTATAGCGCTGAATTCTTCCTTAGTGGTCTGACTGGTCACCAGGATTTTATCTGCCGATCTCAGCACATTGGCTTCCATTTGCTTATGCTTTTGTTTCGCCCGTCCGCCCAGCTTCAGATCTTTATGGTAACCAATGGAGGTCCAGGGATCCCTGAAATCGGCCAGCCATTTCACATTACATTCCTGCTTTACCTTATCGCCGATAAGATGAACACTGTGCGGAGGTCCCGTGGTGATCATAGTATCTATACCTTCTTTGGCCAAAATATCCCTGACTTTACTCACCGAGGGGGACACCCACCATACGCGGGCATCAGGAATAAAAAAATTTCCCCGTATCCACAACAATAGACGCTCTGCAAGGGAGGCCTTTTTACCCGGGATGATGCCTTTGCTGATCTGCTTTGCCTTTTTCCTGCCAAAGAAGGCTGTAAGACGAAGGGGCTCACGGATTTTCCCCTTATATACGGTGATATGGCCGGGGATTTTTTCTTCCAGGGACGGATCGAGCAATGGATATTCAGGATTTTCCGGAACGTATACTACCGGCTGTATCCCGAAATCCTGCAAATAGGTTGTGAACTTGAGCCATCTCTGAACCCCGGGCCCTCCTGCCGGAGGCCAGTAATAAGAGATGACTAGTACCTTTTTCATGTTTTGCGCCTGCTTTGCCTTATGCTGTAAACGATACCGCCAAGAATCAAGATCCCCAGCAACAGTGAACTGCTAAGAGTGATCAAACTTCCGGTTTCTACTACTTCGGGGCTGAACCTGAATTCTATCTTATGCTCACCGGCAGGAACCTCCAGTGCTCTCAAGGTATAGTTTACCTGGAAATGTGCTGTTGGTTTTCCATTGATATAAGCCTGCCATCCGTATGGGTAATACATTTCAGAAAATACCGCTACCCCATCCTCGCTATTCCTGGAAATATAAGTAAGGTGGTTGGGTTGATAGTCGGTCAGCCGTATTTCGGCTAATGAATCCTTACCCGTTTCCAGGTCTTTTATTCCTGGGAATTTCTCAGTATTGAGTATGGCAGAAGTTTCGGCATTGAAAGTGCCTAAAGCATCGATCTCTTCATCTGCACTGTTAACCGGGATAATTTCTTCCACGAACCAGGCATTGCCTAAGGCCTCTGAATTCAAAGCCGGATACTGTTTACCTTCCTGGTCTTGCTGTATGATATATTTCACGTTCAGCATATCCAGCACTTCCTTATTGTTCCGGTAAATATGATAATCAAAGAGATCCTGGAGACGCCCGGGTTTGGCTGCATGGTAACCCCCGATAGACATGTGGAAGTACGATGTCCTGGCGCCGTTAAGGCCTTCTGCAGGATCATAAACCCGGAATATCGTGCTATCCTGTTCTATTTGCTTATCCACAACAGTCTGCTGGAAGGGCCTATCCATTAATCGTTTTCTGACAAAGTCGGACTCGTTCACATACCTTAAGTCGACCCCTACCAGGTCAAAAATGATCAATACTCCCAGGAGTAAGGTCAGCAGGTTCTTTTTGATCTTTTCCTTGATGAAAAGCCAGATGACTCCTCCTGCCAGCAGCACGTACACCAAGGAGCGCAATAAATCATCTACGAATACGGCTTCCCTGTCCCTTTCGATCATCTTAAGGATCTCGTCCCCGAAATATTGCTGGTACATGGCATCATTCAGGCCAGAAAAGCTGAAAGTTCCTTTGAGCAGTAATAGAATTGCACATATCCCAATGAGGATGGCCCCGCTGATCTTAAGTGCACTGATTTTTTCTTTTGCAGGAATTTCCTTATCAAAAAGTTTAACCAATGCCAATACGGCCATAATAGGAGCACATAATTCCAGGATCACCTGTATAGAAGAGACGGCCCTGAAT
>JABDLH010000223.1 GCA_013003145.1 Flavobacteriaceae bacterium
TATGGATCTGCAGGATTTCGTTCAACTGCTTCCTGAAAGTAGACCAAACCCTTGTTCCAATCTTGAAACGTAGACTTGCTCAAATAGTGTTTCCCTTTCAGATACAATTCATAAGTCTCGGGATTTACGGGCCTTATCCCTGCACTTATAGGAAGATCTCTAATTTGAATGTCAATTCCCATTTGGGTCGAGAGGTCGGCTGCCATCTCCGCTAAAAGATGTCTTACTTTGCTCACATCATCTTTGTATTGTTTTTGCCATGTAGCTTCTTCCTGCAGCTCAGTTCTCATATCTACCGTAATACTCAATGTATTCTCATTGCGTTCAATAGAACCCTGAATGAAATAATCTATGTTCCTGAGTTCCCTTACGATCAGCAAATTTGACGGGTTAAAACCGGCAGAAAGTACACTGGAAGAAGCCAACTCAATGACACGGAGGGTTTCTACTTTGGACAATTCATCTATCAGGGCATCTGTGAGCCCATTGTTGAAGTAATCCTTCTCAGTTGTATCGGACTGCATAGAGAAGGGGAGGACTGCAATTTTTCGAATTACAGGTACTCCACCCTGATTATTCCAGGAAGAACCAGCCCAAAAACTTATACTGATCAATAAGAGCACAGCTACAATGGTGGCCGTTACAATGACCTTATTTAGTCTTCGGTTATTGAGTTCGGCCGTCTCCAGGTCCAGAGGATTCTCATCAGTTTTCTGAATTCCCGAAGGAGTAAGGTCATAGATCCAGGAAAAGATCACCCAGAATACAAGTCCTATACCCAGGAGATAAATCAGGATCTGCATGAAATAATCCGGGGCATTGAAGGCAGGAAAAACTACTGAGGCAATTTGCGCCACTACCCATGCAACTGCGAGATAGGCCAGGGTAGCTTTAAAGACATTCCTGCGCTGAAGCTCAGATATGAATTTACCAAAATTCATAGGAGTAGTTGGTTACAGGATTTTATCGGGGAGAAAAAGCCGATAAAAACACCTAAAAAGGTAATGAATTATTTCTCATTATAAAAATAACACCTTCATAATTAGTGAGTTGGGAAGAGATTTCAGATGGCAGGTTCTAAAGTAAATATACTACCATAAAACCCAGATAGGTACCCACGGCATTGCCCAAAGTACCCACAAGAATTGCCGGAAGAATGAGTTCATTCCTACCGAAGGATTCGGCAAGGGCAATGGCAGTGGTACCTCCTCCAATGTTGGCCTGACTTACAATAGCGATCATATCCCAATCCCGGTAAATCAACCCTCCAATAAATATCAAAAGGCCTCCATGGATAAAGACAGCAAGTGCTGCGAAAAGCAGCAGGCTTATCCCCACTTCTTGTAATTCCATTACGGAACTGATTTCACAATAAGCACCTATGACAGCCAGGAATAAAAAAACCAGGTATAGTCCCAGTGTATGACTCCCGTGTAATTTGTTCACAAAAGGATACTGAGCCAAAATAATACCGATCGTTGAGATAGTCAGGATGGAAGGAATCCCGGGGAAGATCACAGATACACCTTCAGAAATGAAATAAGCCGCAATTCCAAGGAAGATAAGCCACATCAGGGAATGCATGGAAAGTTTGTCTTTTTCTTCAGATTCCATAGTAGCTTTATTGATCTTAACTTTTTTGTCTTTCCAAAACCCCTGCATGCCACGGGAATTGAAAGAGTGACTATAATCCACAAGGTCGTTATCACATTATCAACCGCGATTGTACCGGCATAGAGGATTCCCCTCTCCTGAAAGTTGTATTCAAGGGCAATGGCATTGAAGTTTACACTGCCCCCGGTATAGGTGCCTGTGAGCATGCCTGCGATGGTTACGCCGTCCTCACCCAGGATACTCTGCGGATCGAGCAGATACCATGCAGCCAGAACTCCAAGGGTGGTTGTTAGGGAACCCAGCAGAAAGAGGATAATCATCGGTGCACCCGCTTTCTTAATGGAGGTAAGGTTCACACCCAACAAAAGATAAAAAATGGAAACAGGGGCCAGGTAGGTAAAGATCGCATCATAAAGGGGTATGGAGTTCGAGGCACTTGGGATAACACCAAGGTTGGCCAGCACTGCGGTAAACACAATCACGATCAGAGCAGTACCTAGTTTTTTCCCGAATCTGGTTTTTGCCACATAGGTAGAGACAATCACCAGGAAGCACAATACTCCCAGGACGTAGACGGGATCATGAAGTATACTCATGCCCTAAAGATATCAAAAAGCTCAGGTCGGACTTAGAATTTAATGAAAAGCGTTTCGATTTAAAAAAGTTTATAAGCTGGTGGGGTTATCCCCTGCAGACGCAAATAGATAGCGCATTGCCCTCTGTGATGGCCTACGTGCTCATTTGCCTTTTGGATCCATCCGAGTCGGGTTACATTGTAAGGTCCGCGTACTACAACTTCGTCAAATTTTGCTGGATCCATATTTTGAATCCCGTTTATGGCAAAATCAAAACTTTCTTCTACGATCCGCCTAACTTCAGATTTAGTGTGAAAGGCCTCTTGTTCTTCAATGTTGATATCGCTGTATATCCGAGCTTCCCCAGTACCATTAGCGGCGAGACCTATGGTGCCCTGAGC
>JABDLH010000233.1 GCA_013003145.1 Flavobacteriaceae bacterium
TCCCGTAACGAATATGTATTTTGTATCTGGCATTCGTCTATGTTATGTTACGGGATACAAAAGTACGAAATGCTGTAAGAAATCACAGGCTATCCAACGGGAAATTCTCAGGAATGTAGAAGTTCCGGATCCTTACAGAAAATGTTCGCAGCCATTAGATTTTGCAGGGCGCAACATCACTATTTACCAAGGCATGTCTTTTTAAAATTAGTCTTTACTAAAAACCAGTATCTTTAAATCAATTAATACAGCTGATATGAAAAGAAGGAAATTCCTTGGAACCTCTATCGCCGCATCGGCCGGCGTGCTTGCTTACCAGAAGGTCTACGGATCAGCCGAGGAAAAAAAGCAAAGCCCGGAATTAAAAGGCAATATCAACCATAGTGCCTGTTATTGGTGTTATGAAGGCATACCCCTGGATTCTTTCCTAGGCGAATTAAATAAACTCGGCGTAAAGGCCATAGATCTGGTTGGTCCTGAAGACTGGCCCTTACTCAAAAAGCACGGCATACACGCATCGATGTGCTGGGGAGCTGAAATCAGTCTGACCGAGGGTTTTAACGATCCCAAGTACCATCCAGAACTGATAAAGCGGTATTCTGAAATGATCCCAAAAGTAGCTGATGCCGGGTACACCAACCTGATCTGTTTTAGTGGTAACCGACGAGGAATGACCGATAAAGAAGGTCTTGCGAATTGCGTGGAAGGTTTGTCAAAACTAATACCAATCGCGGAAAAGCACGGGGTGGTGTTACAAATGGAATTATTGAATTCTAAAGTGGATCACAAAGATTATATGTGCGATCATACATCCTGGGGAGTCGCTCTTTGTAAGGAACTCAACTCGGACCATTTTAAATTGCTATACGATATTTACCACATGCAGATCATGGAGGGCGATGTGATTCGCAATATCCGGGAGAATCACCAGTATATCGGGCATTATCACACCGGTGGTAACCCTGGGAGGCATGAAATAGATGAGACCCAGGAATTGTATTACCCGGCCATCATGAGAGCAATCGTTGAAACCGGCTTTACGGGTCACGTAGCACAGGAATTTATCCCATCCAGGGAGGACAAAATTTCCTCGCTAGCACAAGGAATAGGGATCTGTGACGTCTAACCAGCAGCTGCCCTTTTTTGGCTGCTTATTGTTCCCAAAGAAAATAGATATCCTTTTTAATTTCCGGGTGAAGACTCAGCAATACAGGGCAAGTTCTCCCGGTACGCTCCAATATAGCCCGATTCTTCTCAGATACCCGTGATGGCAGACGTAAGGTCACTTCGATCCTGGAGATCATCCTGGGGTCAGAACTCATGTGCTTTACCACTTCGGCAACAGTACCTTTCAACGAAATATCCAGGGCATCAGATTTAATACCCATAACGGTAAGCATGCAGCTCGCCAGGGCCGTTGCCACGGTATCTGTAGGAGAGAACGCCTGCCCTAACCCATGGTTATCCACTGGAGCGTCGCTAATAATTTCGTTCCCTGATGCCAGGTGTTCCGCCTTGGTACGCAGTTCACCGATATATGTCACTTTCGAGGTCATGGTTGTGGTTTTACTTCTTCAATTTTCATGTTATTGTACATCAGTATATAGGAAGAGGTATTAAAATAACCGGATACCGGGTCTTTTACAAAATTGAATTTATTACCGCTGTATTGTGTAGTCCCGATTCCCCGTGAGGCCTCAAACAGGTCCAGCTTATAACCCAGCTTTAACAACAGATCCAAGGTGAGGTCAAAACCACGTATAGCATATTTATCAGGTTCACCCCCGAACCGTTTGGCATATCGTTTTGTAAAAGCCTCCGTGGTATCTTCACGGTAGGCCGATGGATAGGTGAAGCTGAGGTTAGAAAGATGTGATCCGGAAATTACAGGGTTCTCAAATCCCTTATTCTTATTCGTGGTAAACATCCGCACTTTGATATCCGGTGTATTGACCGAGTTAAGAATAGAAGTGACACTGGAGATGAGTTTAAAATTTGACGATTCTACAAATACCCAGTTTTCCTGTGTTTCTGACAATAGTTCCTGCAGCGATTCCAGGTCTATGGAGATATTCTTTTCTTCCTCTATCACCGCCAAAGACTTAGCGCGAGGAAATTTCTTCATTATCTCTGCCTTGGTGACCCTGTTCTTATCATCTGCAATCACGATGACATTCTGGTCCGTTACCTGCGTCCCCATGAATTCCAGCATACGTTTCCTCAGGATCTCATCCGAAGTATAGGAAAAGAAGACGTTACCCAGGCTAAGTTTACTATTCAGGGGAACCGGGGCAATAACCGGTACTTCCTGACCTGCAGCCTGCACGGCTACCTCCTCTAATGAAGATTGGTCCAGGGGACCGAATACCGCGTCTACTTGTCCAAAATTGACATTGCGAAGGATTTCTTTTGTTTTATCCAGGCTCAGTTGATTGTCATAGGTAAACACATCGACAGACATTCCAAGTTCGGCAATAGAATCCAAGGCCACCAGGGCACCGCTGTACAACCCCAGGCTATACTTAATATCGTTACGGCTCTCCAGGGTTTTTAATGCCAATTCCTCATCGCTGAAGTTCAGTTTATCCAGCCGGAATGGCAATATATAGACCAACCTAGGACGGTGTCTCCTGTTCAGGCTATCCACAAGATTGATCTTGTCCAATACCAGGGAGTTCTTAACCTCCAGGTCAAAAGATCGTTCTTTGGGTAATTTAAGGATCATACCCGCCTTGAGTCCGAGGGCAAGTTCCGGGTTGAGCTCTAAAAGCTCGTCATAACCAATACCAAGGTTCCTGGTCAGTGAAAAAGTGGTCTGTTTAGGCTTTACTTCGTAGAAAACGTAATTCTCAGCATTCACCTCTGGGCCTGTCAGTCGTTTTTTGGGTAAACGGATCACCATGCCTTCCTTAAGGCCTCCCTTGTCCATGATCTCCGGGTTAAGCCGTACGATTTCTTCTGAAGACATTCCGTATTCCTGGCTCAGGCTGTAAAGAGTCTTTTTTGGCGGCACCGTATACGAGATATAATAATCCACCTTCTGCTCCCCTACACTGCTGCCGGCAATTTTCGGTAAAACTAACTGCTGCCCTGCAGCTAAATTATTATTGGCCCGGGACAGTTCCGGGTTCAGTGATAGCATACTGTCTATAGTGATGCCATAGCGATGTGCTATGCTCCACCTAGTCTCTTTAGGTTTTACGGTATAGGTTTCAAAATTATCCAATTCTCCCTCTTCTTCATCATCGGACTTCTCAGCATAAACAGGAATCTGCAAACGCATCCCCTTATCC
>JABDLH010000234.1 GCA_013003145.1 Flavobacteriaceae bacterium
AGATAAGGCGGTCATCAGGTGTGTTGTATACGTAGTGCAGTGCTATAGTGAGCTCTACTACCCCCAGGCTTGCACCCAGGTGTCCTTCCTTGGCCGCTACTATGTCTATGATAAACGCTCTCATTTCTGCCGCCAGGGCAGGTAGGAGATCCTGGTCTAATTGTCTCAGGTCTTCAGGCGAATTTATGTTGGGCAGTAGTTCCATGTTAAGACGTAAAGGTACATTAAAATCATTTTTTCAGGATAAGGCAAAGTAGGCCTATTTATGTATTTTTGCCATCATGGACGGAATCCTGGATGATACCTATTTTATGAAAAAAGCCCTGCAGGAAGCAGAAGTCGCCTATGGGCTTGGAGAGATCCCGGTGGGTGCGGTGATCGTGGTCCAGGGCAGGATCATAGCAAGGGCTCACAACCTGACGGAAAGACTTCATGATGTCACGGCACATGCCGAAATGCAGGCCATTACGGCAGCGGCCAATTTCCTCGGCGGCAAATACCTTCATCGCTGTACCTTGTACGTCACCCTGGAACCTTGCCAGATGTGTGCCGGAGCCCTCTACTGGAGCCAGATCCCAAGAATCGTCTTCGCTGCCCATGATCCTCAGCGTGGTTTTGCCGCCATGGGTGGGCAGATACATCCGAAAACCGAGATCGTTGGTGGAGTATTAGAGCAGGAAGCTGCAACACTGATGAAGCAGTTTTTTATAGAAAAGCGAAACCTGAACTGAAGGGAAATAAAAAACCCCGGCTGGGTGCCGGGGTCCTGATGCTTTCAAAATAAAATATGTTTATCCTATAACCTGCACTTGTGCAGCTACGATTCCTTTTCTTCCTTCTTCTTCCTCGTATTCTACTTTGTCTCCTTCGTTCAATTCTACACCGTTAAGGGCAGTTGCGTGAACAAAAATGTCTTTTCCGGTGTCGTCGTTTGTAATAAACCCATATCCCTTGGATTCATTGAAAAATTTTACTGTTCCAGTCATGGTAAAAAAATAATTGATTAAAAAATGTACTATACGAATGTATGATTTTTTGGCTTTAAAAGCGCAGCGGCAAGAATAAATTCGAGGAAATTACTGATCCTCAGTATGTTTGTCCTTTCGTCCTTGCATTCTCCGGATGTTCTCTTCGGTCAGCATATAGTCTTTCATTTTCTTCCCCTTGCTTTCCGTAATCAGGAATAGGGGCATGGCCACGAGAAAGATACCGACGGTCCCGAACCCAATACATTTATTGGCGGTGAGCGGATCATCTTCAATGATGGTAAATCCGTATATGATAAGCCCCAGGGAGCCCAGGAGGATTGCCGTAATGATATAACGGGAATATTTTTTCATATTATCGCGTAAAATTAATCAACTTTCGGCGGTAAGCAGTAAGCAATTTGGATTTTGAGACAAAACCCAGGTATTTTCCTTCCCGTATCACCGGCAGGTTCCATGCACCACTGTCCTGGAATTTCTGCATCACCTGCTGCATGGAGTCCGTCTCGTAATAAATATAGGCAGGCGCCTGGTGCATGAGGGTAGAAACGGTGATCTTTTCATACATGCTGGTGTCAAACATAAATTCCCTGATATCGTCCAGGAATACGATCCCGGTCATAACTCCTTTATCACTCACCACCGGGTAAAGGTTCCGGGTCGATTTCGCCACCGTATCATGCAGCATCTGCCCGAGGGTCATTTCCTGGTGCACACTTTTAAAATCTCGTTCTATCACATCGTCCAGCTGCATCAGTGTAAGCACGGTCTGGTCCTTGTTGTGGGTGAGCAGTGCTCCCTGCTCTGCAAGCTCCCTGGTATAGATAGAATAGTCAATGGCGTTCTTAGTGATGAGGTAAGATATAGCTGCAGTGATCATCAGCGGAACGAATAATTCGTAGCCCCCGGTGATCTCTGCTATCAGGAAGATAGAGGTTAACGGGGCATGCAGTACCCCGGCAATAAGTCCGGCCATCCCGATCAGGGTAAAATTGCTCTCACTGACCTCGAAACCGAGACCTATATTATTGATCACCTTGGCAACAGCATTACCCAATGCACTTCCCATGACCATGGTGGGGATAAAGATTCCCCCCGCACCGCCTGCTGCAAAGGTGGTGGTCATGGCAACCGCCTTGAAAATGGTTATGCCGAATAACAAAGCGATCACTACCCAGATGTTATCCATAAAAGGTTCAAAAGGATTATCTCCCAAGGCTGAGACGTGGTTTCCCATCAGCAGGTCATTGATAAAACCAAAACCTTCCCCATAGAGCGGTGGGATAAAATACAACATGACGCCTATGGCTAAGCCCCCGGCCAATAACCGGTACTTAGGGCTCTTCAGAGGTTTAAAGAGATGCAGTATGCCAAAATACATCTTGGTAAAATAGATGGAAGAGATCGCGGTACCCACTCCCAGCAGTATGTAGAAAAAGGTATCCTCTATGGCAAATTTCTCGGTGATGATATAACTGAACAGGTTCTCATCCCCAAGGAAGAAATAGGAGGTAAGCACCCCTGATATGGAAGCCAGCAGCATAGGGAGGAGGGAGACCATGGTGAGGTCCAGGCTAAATACTTCTACAGCAAAAATGATGGCTGCGATAGGCGCCTGGAAAATTGAGGCGATAGCCCCGGCAGAGGCACATGCGATAAGTAGTGAACGGGTCTTGGTATTGATATGTACTAACCTGCCAATATTAGAACTGATAGCTGCCCCGGAGGCAACGGCAGGGCCCAGTAATCCTACAGATCCACCAAATCCTACGGTCAGGGGAGCCGTGATCAACGGGGTGTATACTTTCTTCAGGTCAATGACTCCTTTCTTTCGTGAAAGGGCAAACAGGATAGAGGAGATAGCGTGTTCCAGTTTTTCCCGGTGTACATATTTTACATAGAGGAATACCAGGGTAAGCCCGATAACAGGCAGGATAAAATAGAGCTGGTTGCTGGAGAAAACGATGCCTCGCTCCAGCAGGGATTCGATAAAATAGGTGATGTTCTTTATGGTAACCGCAGCCAGCCCGGCAAGAAAACCTACCACCACGCTCATCACATGGGTAAAGGTCTTATCGGAGATTTTTTTATATCTCCATTTAAGGAATTGGGTAATCCTTTTATTGGTCGGGTTGGGCATTCTTGGGCTATACGATTAAAGGTATTAAAATTGCCGCTACCGTTAAAGGTTTTCCGCGATTAGGTATCCAACTTCAGGTGAAGCTCCGCCAACTGGGCATCATCCAGCTTTGCCGGGGCATCGATCATCACATCCCTTCCACTGTTATTTTTCGGGAAGGCGATAAAATCCCTGATGGTTTCCTGCCCGCCAAGGATGGCTACTAAGCGATCTAATCCAAAGGCGATCCCCCCATGCGGTGGTGCCCCGTATTGAAAGGCATCCATTAGGAAGCCGAATTGGGCTTTGGCCTCTTCAGGGGTAAATCCAAGGTGTTTGAACATAACTTCCTGTGTGGCCTTATCATGGATACGGATAGAGCCGCCTCCAATTTCATTCCCATTAAGGACTAAGTCATAGGCGTTGGCCTTCACTGCCGCCGGGTCGCTGTCCAGCATTTCCAGTTGTCCGGGTTTAGGGGAGGTGAAGGGGTGGTGCATGGCGTGGTACTTACCGCTTTCTTCGTCCCATTCAAGCAGGGGAAAGTCAATGACCCACAATGGTGCGAATTCATCAGCTTTGCGAAGCCCAAGCCTGCCGGCGAGTTCCATTCGCAGGGCACTCAGTTGTGTCCGGGTACTATGTGCATTACCGGAGAGTACACAGATCAGGTCTCCGGGCTTTGCCCCGGTGACCTCTGCCCATGCGGCCAGGTCTTCCTGCTCATAGAATTTGTCAACAGAGGATTTATAACTTCCATCCTCGTTACATTTTACGTACACCATTCCTTTGGCGCCTACCTGGGGTCTTTTGACCCAATCAATAAGCGCATCGATCTCTTTACGGGTGAAGGAGGCCGCTCCCGGAACCGCGATCCCAACCACCAGCTCAGCGCTGTTAAAGACATTAAAGTCCTTGTGCTGGGCAACATCGTTCAGTTCCCCGAACTCCATTCCAAAACGGATGTCCGGCTTATCGTTACCGTACTTGCTCATGGCTTCATCATAGGTCATACGGGGGAAGGAAGGAACATCTACATTTTTGATGGTCTTCAGCAGGTGACGCGTCAGCCCCTCAAAGGCCTGCAGTATGTCCTCCTGGGTTACAAAGGCCATCTCGCAATCAATCTGGGTGAATTCCGGTTGACGGTCTGCCCTGAGGTCCTCGTCCCTGAAGCATTTTACGATCTGGAAATAGCGATCCATGCCTCCAACCATCAGCAATTGCTTAAAGGTCTGGGGCGATTGTGGCAGAGCGTAGAACTGCCCTTCGTTCATCCGGCTGGGGACTACGAAATCCCTGGCGCCTTCCGGGGTTGATTTTATAAGGTAAGGGGTTTCCACTTCAATAAAGCCTTGTTCTGAAAGGTAGTTCCGCACTTCCATGGTGACCTTATGTCTAAAGATAAGGTTGTTCTTCACCGGGTTTCTCCGGATATCCAGGTAACGGTATTTCATACGGAGGTCTTCCCCGCCATCGGTCTGGTCTTCAATAGTAAAAGGGGGTACCATTGCCTTGTTCAGGATCTCCAGTTCGCTTACAAGTACTTCGATATCCCCGGTAGGGATATTGGGGTTCTTAGAGGTCCGCTCTATCACTTTTCCATGAACTTTCAGGACAAATTCGCGGCCCAGGTGGCGGGCTTTCTCCAATAATTCTGCCGGAGTCCGCTCCTCATCGAAAACCAATTGTACGATTCCATAGCGGTCGCGGAGGTCTACCCAGACCACGAATCCCTTATCTCTCAGCTTCTGTACCCATCCTGACAGGGTGACTTCTTTTCCGATATCGGACGCTCTCAGCGCCCCACATGTATGGTTTCTGAACATAATGGCTTTCTTAATTTACCGGCGCAAATGTAAGAAGAACTGCTGGCACCCCCTAGGACTATGCGCTAATTTTCACCGGCTTATTATCGCTCTATCTCCCTGTTCGCAAACGTTGTAATTAACAAATGAAATTTTCGGATAATAGAAAACTTCGCTACATTGGTAGGCGAATAACTATAACAAATCAACAATTATGAACAAAAATCAACTATTGCAATGGTGCCTTGGGCTGCTGTTTTTTCTGCCGGTCCTCGCCCTTGCACAGGGGACGGTCAGCGGAACGGTGACCGATGCCGTGAATGGACAGCCTTTACCCGGGGTCAATGTGATTATTAAAGGGACCACCATAGGGACCACTACTGATTTTGATGGAAATTACGACCTGGTAGTGCAAAACTTTCCTGCAACACTGGTCTTTTCTTCATTGGGATATGAAACCAGTGAATTCCCGGTAAACAGCGCTACTACCCTTAATGTAGAGATGGGTGAATCCGCAACAGGATTAGATGAAGTAGTGGTAACCGGTCTGGGAACTTCGATCAAAAGAAGGAACCTGGCCAACGCTGTGGCTACAGTATCTTCAGAGGAACTCGTAGGTACAACAGGACAGAGTACGCTGGATGGAGCCTTATACGGTAAAGTAACCGGGGTTAACATTACCTCGTCTTCGGGAGCACCCGGGGGAGGAATTGCACTTCGTTTACGAGGTATCTCTTCCATTAATGGAAATAACCAGCCATTATATATTATAGATGGAGTTTTTGTCAATAACAGGGAAATTCCTTCAGGATTACGTTTTGCATCCGGTGCAAACAGGGGGAACGAAGAAAACTCGGCCAACCGTATTGCCGACCTGGATCCGAACGACATTGAAAATATTGAAATCCTTAAAGGAGCCTCTGCTGCAGCTATCTACGGTTCCGGTTCTAACGCCGGGGTTGTAATTATTACAACCAAGCGTGGTAAATTAGGGAAGACCGATATCAGCTTCAGCCAGGATACCGGATTCAATACAATTATCAATAAGCTGGGCATGCGCCCCTGGACGGCTGCCAATGTAGAGTCTACATTCGGAGCTGCCGAGGTTGCTCTTTATAACCAGGCAATTGCCAGCGGCGGACTGATCGATTACGAGGACGAGATTTACGGGGAAACCGGTTTGATCACGGATACGCAGATCAGCGCCAAAGGAGGTAGTGAAAAAACACGATTCTATGTTGGGGCTTCCTACAGGGATGAAGAAGGGATCATCAAAAATACCGGCTTCGACCGTTTTAACGTTCGAGCCAATATTGATCACGATATCTCTAAGACGTTCAACTTCTCCATTTCTTCGAACTATGTAAGAAGTGGATCCAGCCGTAGTTTTACGGGGAACGAGAACGAAGGTGGATTGAGCTACGGTTATACCCTGGCCTTTACCCGTCCATGGATCAATCTTTTCCCGGACGACACAGGGAATTACCCGGATAACCCGAACTATTCAGGAAACCCTATCCTGGTAAGAGATCTTGCCCTGAACGAAGACAAGAACAACCGTTTTATCCAGGGACTTCGTTTTACTACAAACTTCCTGCAAACAGACAGGGATAATGTAAGGTTCATCTTTAACGGTGGATTAGATTACCTGGCAAACGAAACCTATGTATACGTTCCTGAGATACACCAGGCACAAAGAGGAAACCAGAACGGATTTATCGGGGAGGGTAGGAATAACTTCACCAACTTCAACTACCAGGGAATCGCTGTATGGAACAGGGAAGCCATGGATGGTGATCTGTCACTGACCTCACAAGCCGGTATATCTTACGTGGAGCAACAGGCCGACCTGATCTTTAACCAGGCGACCCAGTTGATCCCTAACCAGACGAACCTTTCCCAAGGAGCGGCACAACAGATCAACCAGACTACTTCTACTGTAAAAGAGTTTGGATATTTTGGACAGCTGGAAGGTAATTATCGCGACCAGTTCATCGGGACCGTAGGGTACAGGTTAGATAAGTCTACCCTGAACGGAGACCCTAATGAATTCTTTGGTTTTCCAAAGGCATCTTTAGCGGTTAACCTGCACAACTTTGAATTCTGGAATCCAGGTTTTGTAGACCGTTTAAAGTTAAGGACAGCATACGGAGAGACCGGTACACCGGCGACCTTCGGTTCTGCTTTTACAGGACTTAACCAGGTGTCTATCGGTGGAAACGGAGGATCCTCTATCGGAGCACTTAAAGGTGATCCTGATGTACAGCCCGAAACTTCGGCAGAATTCGAGGTAGGTATAGACGCTGGTTTCGGAGACCGTGTTAGTTTAGAAGTTTCTTACTACAACCGTAATGTACGCGACCTGCTGCTAAGCCGTGCGCTACCGACATCAACAGGATTCAATACAGAAACTACCAACCTTGCAGACCTTAAGAACTACGGTCTGGAAGTAGGACTGAACACCTATCCTTTCACCAATGAAAACTTTACCTGGAATTCTAACGTGAACTTCTGGTTCAACCGTTCCGAAGTGACCAGGCTGGAAGTACCTGCCTTCCCACAGCCGGGAGCAGGATTTGGATTAGGTCTTGGAACTTATTACATACAAGAAGGAAGACCTGTTACCCAATTGGTGGGGAACGTAGACGGTACTCCAACTCAACTGGGTAATGCAGAACCGGATTTCCAGATGGGTTTTGCCAACCAGATGACGATTTACAAGCAATGGGATGTTTCTTTCTTATTACATTGGAAAAAAGGTGGAGAGAATATCAACCTGTCCACACTGCTGACAGATTTAGGGGGAACTACTCCTGACCTGGATACACCGGCAGGAATAGAGCGATCAGGTCTTGGATTTGTTGCTTCTCGATTTATCGAGCCAGCTGGCTACCTGAGATTAAGAGAAGCTGCGATCAGCTATCGTCTTCCACAAAGTGCCCTGGATTTCTTTGGGGATACTGTAGAGGGAGTCAAGATAGGGGTGTCCGGAAGGAATATCTTTACGATCACGGATTACAGCAGCTACGATCCGGAAGTATCTACCAATGGTGGAGCAGGACTTTCTTCAGGGATAGAGGTAACACCTTACCCAAGCACCAAGCAGTTCTACCTGAATCTGAATGTTAACTTTTAAAAAATCGCGATGAAGAAACTTAATTTATATATATCCAAGACCACCCTGTTAGTAATGGGGGTGGTGGCGACCCTGACCGTCTCCTGCTCATTTGATGACCAGGTAGACCCGAACAGGCCCAGCCTTTCAGGGATCCTGACCAATGCGTCGGAAAACCAATTAAATAACCTTGTTGTAGGTGTGGAGGCCAGTATGCGTAACTCCATAGCGATCCAGACCACCGGTTCAGGAACCATGGCAAGAGAACTCTATCTCTTTGATGCAGATCCTCGTAACACGGGAGACCTGCTAGGGAAGAATGGTAGTGGACTGGATAACAACTCCTTCTATACCACGGCTCCCTGGGATGGCCGCTATACTTGCTATAAGAATGCGAACATCCTGCTAGAAGCTTTGGAGAATACGGAATCTGTGACCGAAGCTGAAAAAGCCGGCTACAGGGGTTTTGCTAAAACCATACAGGCTTATGAACTGATACAGGTACTTAAATCTTATGGGAGGGCGCGAATTGATGTGTCTGATCCTGATAATTTAGGACCTATCCTGGATTTTGGTCCGGCAATGGACCAGGTGCGGGCACTAGTTGACGAAGCCCAGGGCGATTTAAACAGCGCCGGAGCAGAGTTCAATTTCCCCTTGGCAGGATTTGATGGATTTAATACCCCGGCAACCTTTGCCGAGTTCAACAGGGCAGTTGCAGCACTTGCAGCTGTTTACGATGGAGATAGCGGGGCAGCATTGACAGCTCTGTCTAACTCTTACCTGGACCTTAATGGTGATCTGAATGTTGGGCCTAAGCATGTTTTTAGCCTCGCCAGTGGTGATGCCACCAATGGTTTGTTCAAGATACAGGATAACAATGGGGACCAGATCATCGTTCATCCTTCCTGGATCGCCGATGCGGAAGTTGGGGATACAAGGGTAGATGAGAAAACCTCCCTTCGTGCCAACCCTACAACCCAGGATGGTCTTGGAGGAGATTACCAGACGGCTTTATACGAGTCTAACGTTTCTCCTATCGATATCATCAGAAACGAGGAGCTCATCCTGCTATATGCCGAAGCCAGTATTGGTGCCGGTAACCTTGGTGATGCTGAAACAGCACTGAACATAATCCGTGCCTCTGCCGGTTTAGGTGTCTATGCTGGTCCTGTAACTGCTGATGGACTGACCTCAGAGATGTTACAGCAAAGACGCTACTCGCTTTGGGCCGAGAATCACAGGATGTTTGACCTGAGAAGGTATAACCTGTCCAATACCCTACCGATAGACAGAACAGGAGACCTGATCTTCAGTGTTTTCCCGATTCCACTGTCGGAGAATGAATAGTATACTAACTAACCATTTAAACCAAAAAAGCCCCGTGGATTTCCACGGGGCTTTTATTTTATTGCTCCATACCGTTAAGCGGCATCCTGGAGTGATGAAGTGTCACTTTTAATGCCATTGACCTTTCTTCTCATCCCTATCTTGATCCGGTAACTGATATTGAATAAAACCGGTACGATGATCAGGGTTAAGAAGGTGGCGACCAATAAGCCGAAGATCACCGTCCATGCCAATGGCCCCCAAAAGATCACGTTGTCTCCACCGACATATATGTTTGGGTCAAAATTCGTGAACAGTGAGAAAAAGTCGATGTTTAAACCTATTGCCAGCGGGATCAGTCCAAGGACGGTAGTGATGGCGGTCAGAACCACAGGCCGTATACGCGCTTTTCCACTCTGAACGATGACCTGCCTTACCTCGTCCCGGCTCAACAAGTCCGAATCGTCCAGACC
>JABDLH010000243.1 GCA_013003145.1 Flavobacteriaceae bacterium
TTATAATTCTCTCCTCCCGCAGCTTCATTGGTAAAGGGCCCTCCACCGGGACCTTGTTTGCTTTCTTCGTCCCGGGTCAGGTCCGGGCTCACCACGGACCAGCTTTGGCCTTCATCGGTCGATTTAAAGACCACGTTCCCCGCGTGGTAGATGGTAGATCTATCGTGTGGAGAGCTAATGATCGGGGCATTCCAGTTGTAGCGGTATTTAAAATCGGCCGGTACATTTCCTAGTGCCAGTTCAGGGTATTCTTTGATGGATTTCCCCTCCCTGGAAGCTTTCACCCATTTTTCGATAATTCCCTGGTAACAGCCCCCGTAAATAACTTTCGGATCATCAGGATCAAATGCCAGGTAGGCACTTTCGCATCCTGCCACAGAGTGCCAGTCCTTCCAGTCGATCCCCTGGTCATTGGTCCGGCTGGCTATGGATATGGCCGAGTTGTCCTGTTGCCCTCCATAAACCCGGTAGGGCACTTGGTTATCCGTAATGACTCGGTAGAATTGTGCCGTAGGCTGGTTTTCTTGTGAACTCCAGCTTTCGCCCCCGTTATTGGAAATATTGGCACCCCCATCATTGGAATTGATCATTTTGGAGTTGTCCCCGGGATGTATCCAAAGGTGGTGGTTGTCTCCGTGTGGAGTAGGAAGGTTAGAGAATGATTTCCCCCCGTCAATAGATTTCATTACCGGAGCATTGAGAACATATACCCTGTTCTCGTCCTGGGGATCTGCAAGGATCTCCATATAGTACCAAGACCTGGCGATATTCACCCGGTCTTTATTGACCTGCATCCACTTTTTACCGGCATCATCAGAACGGTAAACCCCGCCTTTCTCACCCTCGGCTTCGATCACGGCGTAGATTCGCTCGGGATTGGCTCTGGAGACCGAGATCCCGGATTTACCCATTTCTTTAGGGAGCCCTTCTTTCATCTTTTCCCAGCTATGACCACCATCGGTAGATTTAAATAGTCCGGACATGGCTCCCCCGGATTCCATGGTCCAGGGATACCTCCTGTGCTGCCACATAGCAGCATACAGGATGAGAGGATTTTTCATATCCATAGACAGGGAAGAAGCCCCCGTAGTGGCATCCAGGAATAGTACTTTTTCCCAATTCTCACCTCCGTCCATAGAGCGGAATATGCCCCTGTCCTCAGAAGCGCCGTATTGGGCGCCCTGTGCTGCGACAAAAATGATATCAGGGTTGGTTGGATGGATAATGACATCAGAGATATGCCTAGTATTGTCTAATCCGATATGTTTCCAGGTCTTGCCTGCATCGGTTGATTTGTAAACGCCATCGCCCATTGAGGTCATTACACCCCTTGCGGCATGCTCGCCCATTCCTGCAAAAACAATATTCGGATTGCTTTCCGAAACCGCGATAGCCCCAACAGTACCGGTCTTCAGGAAACCGTCGGAGATATTCTTCCATGTGATCCCATCATCTGTGGTTTTCCATATTCCGCTCCCGGTGCCGCCCATATAATAGGTCATCGGCTGCCCGATTACTCCGCTACTGGCCACACTACGGCCGCCTCGGAAGGGTCCGATATTACGCCATTTCAGGCCGTGGAAAAGGCTGTCTTCAATAACAGGGGGGGCTGGGGTATTGCGCGATTTTCGTCTTTGTGCCTGCATAGTGCAGGGAATTATCATTAAAGCGATCAGCAGGAATTGGATGGTTTTCATAAAATAAAAGTCAAAATTGGTTGCTGTGAAGAGCAGATGGTTGGATTAATATATAGGATCAGAAATATAGAAATTATTTACAGAATAATAGTGCGAACCTGGAGATCAGGCAGCAGGTATTTTTTTAAGAACAACAATGCAAGGAAATTGCAGGGAGGAAACTTATCTTAAAACCGGGGAGGGGAGGGACTTGTCCCCAAGTTTTTTCCAGGTCTCTAAAGGAAGGGTGCCCGGGAAGTAAGGAAATTGTATTTCGCGTTCAAGGTTAGCTTATTATTCGTACTTGATAGCTGTATAAGCGACCCAATGCCTGTTGGTGGCTATGGCCGTTGTTTCCATTCCCAGGTCCTCAACTTTGATGAGCTCATGGTCAATGCTGCTCTGGTATCCCAGGAAGTGGCCCTGAAGGCTTTTCCCATACTGTAGCTCGTTAAGGCGATTGGCGAATGCTAGCCCGAAAGGCACAGAATAACGGCCGCACCAAACCCATTTGTATTCCTTGTAATCCTCCGGCTGTACGGTGTATTCTGTAAATGTTTTTATTTTTTCCCCGCTCAATTCTCCTGTCAGGCATTGATCGATAATTTCCATATCTCTCTCCCTGGCTGCAGCCGTACCCAAAGAATCAGTTCCAAAAGGGGCCATATTCTTAGAGCTTCCCCATTCCTGGTCACCGTAATGTACAGCGTCATTAGAGATTACGATAGCGACATCCTTCCCGTATTCCCATTGGTTATTTTCCATAACCTGGTTTACTGCTTCAGCTAGGTTTCTGCTTATACCATCTATCCCTTCGTAATTTATATAGGGAACGAGAATAGGTATTATGCTAGCCTCACGATTTTTCCTGTGAATCCAGGGAACAATGGCCTCCAGGGAATGTTCTATCAGTTGCATGCTGTCGTGCACCATGAAATTGTCCTCGGGCAGCTTTTTAATGATTTCCCGGTTAGCCGGGGAGACCGGGATCTGCCCGTATGGAGTTTCCCAGTGCGTATAGTTACCGAATACTATTTTATCCTGTAATCCAAAATTCCGTGCCCGGTGTGCAACCCCGATCAGGATGATATTCGGGGCATTGATTCCCCTGAGGGCCTCGTAATAAAGCGGGCCTGCGTAGCTGTAGTCGTCATGCGGGCTGATGGCAGCTTTCCATCTCAAATCATTTTCCGATTCGTTTACACCCATCCTTTTAAAGAGAGAATCCATCTGCCAGTCCTGTCGCGCAAACCCGTGAGCAGTCTGGGGTCGTATTTTTGAGCTTTCATTGCTGTCTGCTTCTTCAGCGCAACTGATAAGGAGTAGGAAAAGAATTAGAATGGCCAGGTAAGCTTTCATAGTTTTCAGGAGTCAGGGTGCAGCTATATCTGCGAATAGGGTATAAAGAAAGTTCTCGGTTTCTAAATTAACAAAATGCTTCTATCCGTGATGAATAAACCCGGTGATGTTAAAATTTTTACCGGGGGCACAGAGGATGAGG
>JABDLH010000248.1 GCA_013003145.1 Flavobacteriaceae bacterium
TCCCGGGGCAACGGCTGTAGAGACAGAGCCTTTTGTAAAACAGGTTTTTATCGGTAAGGCTGAAGATCAAAGCGAATTTGATTTTAACTTAAAACTGTTTACCGCAAGGAAAATCAGTGAACATAAGATCCTCAATTCAAGACTTTCAGAAGCAGGTTTTTTCTATTTGCCAAGTCTTTCCACCCGCATTATTATATATAAGGGTCTGCTGATGCCGGAGGATATCAAACTCTATTACGAGGACCTTGTAGACCCGAGGGTGGTTACCAGGCTTGCCTTGGTACACCAGCGGTTCTCGACCAATACATTCCCAACCTGGGACCTCGCCCAGCCATTCCGTTATATGTGTCACAATGGAGAGATCAACACCCTGAGAGGAAATGTTTCCAGGATGCGTTCGCGTGAAGAACTACTACAAAGTGACCTTTTCGGGGAAGATATTAAAAAGATCATCCCCGTAGTCCTACCGGGAAAATCTGACTCGGCCAGCCTTGATATGGTGGTCGAATTACTATTGATGACCGGGAGATCGTTGCCAGAGGTGATGATGATGTTAGTTCCCGAGGCATGGGAGAAAAACCCAGATATGTCCGAGGCCAAGCGTGCCTTTTACGAGTTTAATTCCTGTCTCATGGAGCCCTGGGATGGACCTGCTTCCATACCTTTTACCGATGGAAATTTCATCGGCGCAGTGCTGGATAGAAATGGGCTGAGACCTTCTAGATATTCCGTAACAAAAGACGGGTATGTGATCATGTCTTCAGAAACCGGTGTGCTGGACATTGCGCCCGAAAATATTGAAATGCACGGTCGGCTTGAACCAGGTAAGATGTTCCTGGTTAATATGGAAGAAGGCAGGATCGTTAATGATGAAGAGATCAAGGAAGAAATCGCACGACGCTTTCCCTATAAGAAATGGTTAGATAAAAACCTTATCCACCTTAAAGATATTCCCTACACTGATTGCCCTTTATTTCTTGGCGAATCTCCCTTGGAACAACGAAAAGCGGCTTTTGGATACACTTTAGAAGATATCAGCACCATCATATTACCGATGGCCAAAACGGCTAAAGAACCTATAGGTTCCATGGGCTCTGATACCCCCATAGCGGTACTTTCTGAAAGACCCCAATTGCTTTATAACTATTTTAAACAACTGTTTGCACAGGTTACCAATCCTCCCCTGGACGGAATCCGCGAGGAGTTGATCACAGACATCAGCCTTACTCTGGGCAGTGATCACAATATATTCGAATTTTCCGATAAACATTGCCAGAAGCTCAAGATTCAGAATCCCGTAATCTCTAAGGAAGACCAGGATAAAATAAAGAACTATGATTCCAGTCCATTTTATAAAGTGGTTTCCATCCCCATGCTTTACCAAGTAGCTAAAGGACACAATGGATTGGAAGAAGGTTTAAATACCATGCTTTCTGAAGCTGAAAAAGCTATTGAAAAAGGAGCAAACATCCTGATCCTATCCGACAGGAATGTAGATGAGGACAATGCACCAATTCCGGCCATTTTAGGTTGTTCTTTTATCAGCAATGGACTTCAAAAACTTCGTAAGAGATCTAAAGTGAGCCTTATCATTGAGTCTGCAGAACCAAGGGAAGTACACCATTTTGCCTTACTCTTCGGTTTTGGCGCAAGTGCTATCAATCCTTATCTCGTAAATGAAATTATAGGGGAACAGATCAAAGAACAGGATATCACAGAATTCGAGTTTGAGGAAGCCGTCAGGAATTATAACAAGGCTATTGGAAAAGGAATCCTGAAGGTTATGAATAAAATCGGTATCTCTACTTTGAACTCGTACCGCGGGTCCCAACTATTTGAGTGTATCGGTTTAAATACCCAGGTAGTCGACAAATATTTCCCAAATACTCCCACCCGGATACAGGGAATCGGGTTATACGAAATTGAAAAAGAGATTGCCAAAAGACACCATAAAGCATTTAAAAAGTCTAAGATCGCATCAGAACTCGATCTCGAGATCGGTGGGGAATACCGCTGGAGACGTGATGGTGAAAAACACATGTTCAACCCGCTTTCTGTAGCCAAACTTCAGAAAGCTGTCCGTAACAATGAGCCAGATACCTATAAGGAATTTGCAGACATGGTAAATGAACAATCCAGGAACCTCATGACCATACGCGGCTTATTTGAATTCTCGAATTATGATCCCATTCCACTTGATCAAGTTGAGCCATGGACGGAGATTGTAAAACGATTTAAAACCGGGGCCATGTCTTATGGATCCATCAGTAAAGAAGCCCATGAGAACCTGGCTATCGCCATGAACAGGATTGGCGGTAAAAGTAATTCCGGTGAAGGAGGAGAAGATGCAGAACGGTTTTATAAAAACCAGACAGGTGACTGGAAAAACAGTGCGATCAAGCAGGTGGCATCAGGTCGTTTTGGTGTGACCTCAGATTATTTAACTAATGCCAGTGAGATTCAGATAAAAATGGCGCAGGGAGCTAAACCCGGAGAAGGAGGACAGCTACCCGGCCCAAAAGTAAATCCTTCCATTGCCAAGACCCGAAATTCTACGCCTTACGTGGGACTGATTTCTCCCCCGCCCCATCATGATATTTATTCTATTGAAGATCTCTCACAGTTAATCTATGATCTGAAATCCGCGAATCGTGAAGCCAGGATCAATGTCAAACTGGTATCTGAAGTAGGTGTTGGCACTGTTGCTGCCGGAGTTTCCAAAGCAAAGGCAGATGTCATCCTTATATCAGGGTTTGATGGCGGAACCGGGGCTTCTCCCCTGACCTCTTTAAAACATGCAGGATTACCATGGGAACTAGGTATTGCGGAAGCACAACAGACCCTGGTACTCAATGACCTGAGGAATCGTATCAGGCTGGAATGCGACGGCCAGTTAAAAACCGGGCGTGATGTTGCTATAGCCTGTTTACTTGGAGCTGAAGAGTTTGGTTTTGCCACAGCACCCCTTGTAGCGTCTGGTTGCATCATGATGCGGGTCTGTCATTTAAATACCTGCCCTGTCGGCATCGCGACCCAGAACCCGGAGCTCAGGAAGAAATTTGAAGGAAAACCGGAGCATGTGGTTAATTATATGTATTTCATAGCGGAGGAGCTAAGAGAAATTATGGCCTCCCTGGGATTCCGGACCGTGGATGAAATGGTAGGCCAGGTACAAAAGCTGGACAGGAATAAGGCGATTGAACATTATAAGGCCAACGGGATCGATCTAAGCCCGATCTTATACCAACCGCCAGTTCCGGAAGGGACCAGACTATATAATACTCAACCCCAACTACATCATATAAACGAGTCGATCGAGTTTAAGATCATAGAAAAAGCACACCCTGCTTTGTTCCGAAAGGAAAAAACACAGTTACATTTCCCCATTCGTAATACAGACAGAGCGGTAGGAGCGATAATCAGTAACGAAATCTCCAAGATCTATGGAGCGGAGGGTTTACCGGAAAATACCCTCAAAATTCAGTTCAACGGCTCGGCCGGGCAGAGTTTCGGTGCCTTTGCCACCAAAGGACTGACCATGGTTGTAAGCGGTAATACAAATGATTATATGGGGAAAGGACTATCTGGAGCCAAATTGATCATCCGGGTTCCTGACAAATCCACGCTGCAACCCGAAAACAATGTAATAATCGGCAACGTTGCACTCTATGGCGCGACATCCGGGGAAGCTTATATCAATGGAAAAGCCGGGGAGCGATTCTGTGTTCGGAATTCCGGGGCTAAGGCTGTGGTCGAAGGAATCGGTGATCACGGCTGTGAGTACATGACCGGGGGTGTCGCCGTAATCTTGGGTAAAGTAGGAAGGAATTTTGGCGCTGGAATGAGCGGTGGAATTGCCTATGTTCTGGACGAAGATTACACATTTGAAAAGCAGTGTAACAAGGAGGCCCTTAACCTATTGAAGGTGGATGAAGATGAAGATATCACGACGCTGCGGCAGTTGATAGAGAATCATTACAACGCCACTCTGAGCCCCAAAGCACAACATATACTGGAGCGCTGGGATGAATACCTTCCGCGGTTTATAAAGGTATTCCCCGAAGAATACAAGCAGGCGTTGATACGACTAGAAAAGGAAAAATTAGCATTGACATAATCGAAGATATGGGAAAGATTACTGGATTTTTGGAATTCGATCGAGAAGTAGAAAAATACGCACCGGTAGAGGAGCGGGTGACACATTTTAAGGAATTCACGATTCCTTTAAAGGAAGATGATCTTAAAAAGCAAGGAGCGCGATGTATGGATTGTGGTATTCCTTTTTGTCATAGCGGATGCCCCCTGGGCAACCTGATCCCGGACTTTAATGATGCTGTATACAGGGGTAAGTGGAAGAAGGCATCTGAAATACTTCACGCTACTAATAATTTCCCGGAATTTACGGGGCGATTATGTCCGGCGCCATGTGAAGAAGCCTGTGTACTCGGAATTAACGAGGACCCGGTATCTATCGAAAATATTGAAAAAAATATTGCAGAAACAGCATTTGAGAAAGGTTGGATAGAAGCCCGTCCACCTGCTGAAAGGACGGGAAAGAAAATAGCTGTAGTAGGATCAGGGCCATCAGGCCTTGCCGCTGCACAGCAACTTAACCGGGCAGGACATTGGGTTACTGTTTTTGAAAGGGATGAAAAGCCGGGAGGTTTATTACGATATGGAATCCCGGATTTTAAGATGGAGAAGAAGGTAATAGACCGACGACTTCAGCAGATGGAAGACGAGGGAATTACATTTGAGTGTAACACCCATATCGGGAAGGATAAAAAGGCCGACGATCTCCAATCGGAGTTTGATGCCATCGTTTTATGTGGGGGAGCTACGGTACGGCGGAATTTACCTATAGACGGGGCTGATTTAAAAGGTGTAGTGCAAGCCATGGATTTCTTAGCCCAGAACAACAGGAGAGTTGCAGGTGCTAAAGAACCGTCGGATCCTATTCTTGCAGAAGGGAAGAATGTTATAGTAATCGGTGGTGGCGATACAGGTTCGGATTGCATTGGCACCTCTTTCAGGCAGGGTGCCAAATCGGTGAGTAATTTTGAAATACTGAGTAAGGCAACACCCGAACGTCCGGCGGATCAACCATGGCCTTTCTGGCCCATGAGACTTAGAACCAGCTCGTCTCACAAGGAAGGCGCTGAACGGTTTTTTAGTATCGCTACCAAGAAGTTTGTCGGGGACGACAATGGGAATCTCAAATCCTTGATCACTGCGGATGTTGTTTGGGAGAAAGAAGAGGGGAAAAGACCGGTCTTGAAGGAAATACCGGGAACAGAAAAAGAATGGCCATGCGAACTTGCGCTTTTGGCTTTGGGATTTACAGGTTCTGAAATGACCATCGCTGAGCAACTGGGGTTAGAGGCCGATCCCAGGACCAATATCAAGGCTTCAGCAAAAGATTACCAGACCAATGTACCTGGCGTATTTGTGGCTGGGGACCAACGCAGGGGACAATCCTTGATAGTATGGGCCATTTCTGAAGGAAGGCAGGCCGCCCACCATGTAGATCGTTATTTAATGGGGAGTTCAGAATTACCACTCAAAGGCGAT
>JABDLH010000253.1 GCA_013003145.1 Flavobacteriaceae bacterium
ATATAGGACGGCGCTTCAAAAGTGGCTAGCAGGATAGAGAGTACTTGGACAATAATCCATGAAAAGACCAGGTAGGCCAATGCGGCTTTAAAAACATTCCTGCGCTTTAGTTCCGATATGTAATTCTTCAAATCCATGCCTAACTAATTTAAGAGAATTTTTTGTCAATTTCCTGATAATGAATTAGAAAAATTACTATAGTCGAGTTATGTTTACTCACTAATCTTTTTAATTCCTTACCCCTTTACTCCATTGTAGTATCACAAAATTTTAAATACATCGCCTGCATGGCTTCTTTGATCAATTGTTAAATATAATTTAATGTTTAATTTTTTTTATTATTTATTAAACATTAAGTGTAATTTAGCGGCTATACCGGATACGGGTGTGCCTATCACAAGGGAAATCAATTGCTATGAAAACCTTGCCCGTATCCGTTTCACCAAAAACTTCCCCCGGTAAAATCACTCGCTGATGCCCTTAAATATTTTTGAAAAACCGTTGCAACCCTGTTGCACTGATCCCATGACCGGGTATTTCAGGGATGGGTATTGCAGAACGATGGCAGAAGACACCGGAACTCATGTAGTTTGTGCTAAAATGACTGAGGAGTTTTTAGACTTCACTGCGAAACGTGGGAATGACCTCAGATTTTCGATTCCCCAGTGGAAGTTCCCGGGCCTGAAGGCCGGTGATCGCTGGTGCGTATGTATCAGTAGGTGGCTGGAAGCAGAAGAAGCCGGAGTTGCCCCTCCTATTTTCCCTGAATCAACACATCTGAAAGCGCTCGAATACACCTCCTTAGGAAAGTTGATGCGAAATGTGATCAGGGAATAGTTTAAAAAACCTCAATAAAAAACCCTATCCACTTAATGAATAGGGTCATTGTACCTCGGGTGGGAATCGAACCCACACTCCTTGCAGAACCGGATTTTGAATCCGGCGCGCCTGCCTGCCGGTAGGCAGGTCTAACAGTTCCGATCAGCCATAAAAAACCCTATCCACTTATCATGAATAGGGTTATTGTACCTCGGGTGGGAATCGAACCCACACTCCTTGCAGAACCGGATTTTGAATCCGGCGCGTCTACCAATTCCGCCACCGAGGCTAGTATTGTTTTTTAAAAAGGTTGCTGTCCTTTGGTATGCTCTTTAAGTGCGCTGGCTTCCAGCGCGCCTGCCTGCCGGCAGGCAGGTCTACCAGTTCCGCCACCGAGGCATTATAAAGTGTCTTTAAATAAAGAATCTCTTATTTCACGAAGATATTCTTTTCCAACACCTGTCTTAAAATGTTTTTCCCTTTTTCTACCTTCTGCCCTATCCAGGCAACTTTCTTGGTAGATCAGCCTAAAGGGCCGGTAATGCTTAGTTACTTTTTCCCAACCTCGCTGATGTCTTTTAAACCTGGATTCCAAGTCTTTTGTCATCCCTACATAAATGTAGTTCAACTCACAACTCGCTATGGCATACACCCAAATCATTCCTTCATCATTCCACTTCCAGCGCGCCTGCCTGCCGGCAGGCAGGTCTACCAATTCCGCCACCGAGGCAATTGGGACTGCAAAACTATAAAAAAATTTATTTGCTATCCTAAAATTCGATACCTATTTCCTTTAGCAACACAAATAAATTCCTAAATTTGCACCTCCTTTAATAAAAGGACTTCTAAGGAAGTAAAACTCAAGACCTTAAGTATGCCGTATCAAGTACCGGAACCTAAGATTTTTGGATGTACCCAGAGCACCGTCCTGGCAGAGAAAATTGCTACCTCTTACGGGGCCGAGTTGGGCAATGTGATCTTCTCGCGCTACAGCGACGGAGAATTTCAGCCCTCCTTCGAGGAATCTATTCGCGGTACCCGGATCTTTATCATTGGTTCCACCAACCCGAGTTCGGAAAACCTGATGGAGATGCTTTTAATGATCGATGCCGCTAAGCGTGCTTCGGCCAGGCATATTACAGCAGTGATGCCCTATTTTGGCTGGGCACGGCAAGACAGGAAAGATAAACCCAGGGTTCCAATCGCAGCCAAATTGGTTGCGAAAATGCTGGAATCTGCCGGGGCTACCAGGATCATTACCATGGACCTGCATGCCGACCAGATACAAGGCTTCTTTGAAAAACCGGTAGATCATCTCTATGCTTCTACCCTATTCCTGCCCTACCTGAAATCGCTAAACCTCGACAATCTTACTATAGCTTCCCCGGACATGGGAGGTTCTAAAAGAGCCTATGCCTATTCCAAAGCATTGGAAAGCGACGTGGTTATATGTTACAAGCAGCGCGCAAAAGCCAACGTGATTTCCCATATGGAATTGATCGGTGATGTACGCGATAAGAATGTAGTACTGGTTGACGATATGGTAGATACTGCCGGAACATTGACCAAAGCGGCTGACCTGATGATAGAACGTGGTGCAAAAAGCGTACGCGCTATCACAACTCATGCCCTGCTCTCCGGCAATGCCTATGAGCGGATTGAAAAATCACAATTGGCGGAATTGATCGTTACAGATTCAATTCCCCTGAAACAACAAAGCGAAAAGATAAAAGTACTTAGTTGTGCAGATCTTTTTGCCGATGTGATGCACCGGGTGCATCACAATACCTCCATCGCATCTAAATTCCTAATGTAGGTACGAGGAGTCAAATACGTATTTTAACTATTATATATACATAATGAAATCAATTTTAATCAAAGGATCAGAAAGAGAAAGCGTGGGCAAGAAGGCAACGAAGGCCCTACGTAATGCTGGAAAGGTTCCTTGCGTGGTATACGGAGGGGATAAACCAATACACTTTGCAGCAGATGAAATCGCATTTAAAGATTTAGTGTACACCCCTAACGCCCACACTGTTGAGGTTGATTTAGATGGTGGTAAAATTCACGCAGTTATGCAGGACATTCAGTTCCACCCGGTAACTGACCAGATCTTACATATCGATTTCTACCAACTATTCGATGACAAGGAAGTTACCATGAGAATTCCTGTAAGATTACTAGGAAATGCTCCCGGTGTTCGTAACGGTGGACGTCTACTGTTCAGAAAACGTAAACTTTCCATCAGGGCTCTGCCTAAGGATCTTCCCGATTTCTTCAACGTGGATATCTCCAAGTTGAAAATTGGTGAGTACATCACCGTAGACTCATTGAAACAGGACAACTTTACCATCCTGCACCCGGATTCTACCCTGGTAGTCCAAGTTAAGACCGCAAGAGCTGCGATCGTAGTGGAAGACGAAGAGGACGAAGAAGGACTTGAAGGTGAAGAAACTACTGCAGAAGGTGAAGAAACTGCCGAAGCCGCAGCTGGAGAAGCCGCAGCAGAAGGACAGGAGTAAGCCACTGCTACAATTTTAAAAGCATCCTGGACAGACCCATAATAAATGTGTCTGCTTTCAGGATGCTTTTTTATTTTTGCACCTATTAAGACAACTCAATGCGTTCAATTCTTAATTGGCTTTTCGGACGTAAAAAGTCCGAAATAGAAAGTACAACACCCATGAAAAAATATCTCTTTGCCGGACTTGGCAATATAGGGGAAGAATACGCCCTTACCAGACATAATATTGGTTTCCAGATCATCGATGCGCTCGCAAACCAACAAGGTTTCAGCATGGAAACGGCAAAACTGGGTGAAGTAGGTAGCTTTAAACTTAAAGGACGTACTATTATCGCCCTGAAACCATCTACCTATATGAATCGCAGTGGAAAAGCCGTAAAATACTGGATGGACAAGGAAAACATCCCACTAGAAAACGTTTTGGTCATCACCGATGACCTCAACCTTCCTTTCGGCACCCTGAGATTAAAAACCAAAGGCAGTGATGGCGGCCATAACGGCTTAAAAGACATACAGCAGCTACTCCAGACCACCACCTATAACCGGCTTCGTTTCGGAGTTGGATCCGACTTTCAAAAAGGACAGCAGGTAGACTACGTCCTGGGAACCTGGAGTGAAGAAGAGGCTAAGGCATTACCCGAACGCATAGACCGAAGTGTGGAACTAATACAATCATTTGTAAAAGCGGGTGTAAAAAACACCATGAACGAATACAACAATACCTGAATTACAGGGACTTAAATCCAAATACTCCTGATTCCGAGCGGTTACCTTGCCGGTCTATGGTGACCACCTTCCAGTAATACACCGTATCAGCTGCAACCGAAACTTTATAACTGGAGGTAGAAGGTCCTAAAGATGCCTCTAAAGTTTCAGGCGGATCGGTCTCCGAAAAATAAATCTCGTACAGGGCAATGTCGTTATCCACATCGGCTCCATCCCACTGTAAGGTCACTTCATTATTGATATCACGCACCACAGAAGCCCCAGATTTTGGACTGATTACCGCAGCAGGGAAAGGTGCATAGTTGGTCTGGGATCCTGCATTATAGAATTTCCAGGTAGCACTTGTCGCACTTTCATCAGTCTGGGTATTCCTTGAAATAATAACCCAGGAATAGGGCGTACCCTTTAATATGGGTAGTTTGGCAGACAGTTGTTCCGTTCTCAGCGATTGCCCCACATTGGTCAGCAAATTCACTACTCTTAATTCGTAGTCCTTAGTGTTCGCCCCGGCTGCCCAGCGAAACTCTACCTCACTGGTAAGATCCGACAATACTCTCCCCTCGGTACATTCACTATTCTCTAATGGGAACAATAGCTTAGCCGCCTTAGGGGGTTTTGGATCGTCCTTGCCGCAAGCAAAGAGGATAATTGCCAATAAGAGCATTACCATCTTTTTCATCGCTTTACAATTTTAAATGTTCTGGACCCAGACTGGTCTTCTACCCTGACCAGGTATATCCCGGCAGGCCAACCTGTCAGATCTACTTTTACCTCCCCATCCAGAACGGGGTAATATGCTTGTTTAAGAAGGCTCCCGCTGGCATTAAAAATGGAAAGCTGTTGCCTCTGCTGCGTACGGCCTATATAGATTGCCGTCTCGTTAATGAAGGGGTTTGGATAGACCAGGTCCGGCCCGGGTACAAATATTTCTTCCTCGAAAATGCCCTGGCACGTCTTATTGGTACTAACCCTTATAAGATTGTTCCCCTCCTTGAGTTCAACACTATATTGATCGCCTTCCACCTGAGTCAGCAGTCCGTTCAATTCTATATTATACAATTCGGCTCCGTCCAGCGTTAAATTTAAACGACTTCCATCTGCATTCAGTTGAGAGAATACAGAAAGTGGTGGCGGTTCATCCACCACGACTTCAAAACAGTAGGTTTCGTAAACAATAGGACCGTCCGTTGCCTGTATACAAATCTCGTAGGTCCCTGCGGACAGTGAGCCTAGCTCATAACTCGTCATAAAGGATGCACTTTCATTAAGGCCGTTGCCCAGCACGGTAAGCTGGTAGTCCAGTACCGCCTCTGCCGTAATAAACACCCTACCGTCATTACTGTTGATACAACTTTCACTATCGACAGAAATCCTGAAGTTTTCCTGTGGTAAACGATAAACGGCGCAGCCGTCCGTATCTACTTCAACACCCGGAGGGGTACCGAGGCAAAGATCGTCTCCATCATCAAAGATACCGTCTCCATCTGCATCAGGTCTGAAATCCCCTTCCACACACATATCCAGTGTAAAAGAATTCAATGCACCGCCGTCAGCGGGAGCACTGTCGAACACCCTAAGTGTCCAGGTTCCCACTATTGACTCGCCCTTAAACGAAGAAAGTGAACCCAGTGGTTTCACCCTACCGCTGATTGCAGGGTTATTGCCGCATACCAGGGTTTCCCCATCGTCATCAAAGACAGCATCCATATTCCTTAGTTCGCCGCATGTATTAGAAACGAGAACCACAGTAGTTCCTCCCGGCGATTCCAGGCTTACGATAAGATCCCCCAGGAAAGTATGATCAATGTCCAGGGAAACGTCCACATCAGATACCGGCAGATCTTCTAAGAAGGTAATGGTCGATGTCACGGTAGGTGTACCTGAAGATGAAATGCTCAGGGGCAGGCCTGTTGCCGATTTGCTTTTACAGGATATTGATATGGTAGAAAAAGTGAAGGCTGTACTAAAGTTACCTTCACCACAGGAGTTTTTGCCTTTAACCCTCCAATAATATGTTTCAGAGGGAATTAAATTCTGCGGCAGGTAGCGCGGAAATATGACCTCTGCCGATTCTACAATCGTAGAAAAACCTGCATCAGTTGCTATTTGTAGCTCGTAACTCGAATTTCCCGGGTCTGCGACCCATTCCAAAGGCACTTGCACGCTTGTTCCGGTGGCACCATCCAAAGGCGAACTAAGCGTAATATCGGCGTAGGTATCACTGAGCACCCGGAGCTCCATGTCTACGTTTCTGCTTAGGCTGGCCGATGTGCCCGTTATTGTAAAAGGGTAGGTTCCTGTACTCACTCCGGCAATATTTGAAATGTCCAGGGTAACCGCTGTACTATCCGCTGTTGCACTTAATGGTGAAAATACCGCGTTCAATTCCGGCGGAAGTCCACTGGCAGAAAAGCTTACTTCTTCATTGAAGCCCCCGAAAGTGAAATAA
>JABDLH010000272.1 GCA_013003145.1 Flavobacteriaceae bacterium
ATATTACTGATCCCTCTTACAGTCTTTCCCTTGCCGTTTTTAGACCGGGTTACCAAAGTGCCGGGCGCGTCTGGTTGGAAGGTATTTTTGATACGGATCGGGATATCTTTAGACAGTACTGGCTGAATCGTTGGAGGATAAAGAACCTTAGCCCCAAAATGTGAAAGCTCCATGGCTTCCTCGTAAGAAATATGTTCTATGGCTTTGGCTTGCTTTACCAATTTTGGATTTGCGGTATACATTCCGCTGACATCGGTCCAGATCTCTAATTCTTCAGCTTCCGTCGCCGCAGCGATCACCGCAGCCGTATAGTCTGAACCTCCCCGTCCAAGGGTGGTCGAATTGCCGTTGACAGAAGATGCAATAAACCCGGGCAAGACATGTATCTTGCTGGTCGAATTATCAAAATAATCGCGGATTTTAGGGTTGGTCAAATCAAAACGCACCACAGCTTTTCCGAAAATTTCGTTGGTAATGATCAGTTCCCGGCTGTCCTTAAAACAGGCGTCCAGACCTTCTGAACTAAAGAACTGGCTTATGATAAAGGAAGATAGCAACTCCCCGTAGCTGACAATTTTATCGAGGAGTCGGGGTGTGGTTTCTCCTATAAGGAAGGCGCCCTCTACTAAGGTTTCTAAAATGTTCAACTCGCTTTTTACCTTGCTCAGAACCGCGCTTTGCTGATCGACGGGCAGTAATTCCCGAATACAGGCTAAATGCCTGTTTTCTATTTCCTTCAGGATGTCTTTATACCCCGGGTCCTGTTCTGAGGCCAAAGTGGCCATCTTCAACAGCAGATCGGTGATACCACCCATAGCAGATACCACAACTACAACACCTGGTTCTCTAAGGTCACCCACTATAGACCTTACACGTTTTATTTCTTGGGAACTGGCGACAGAAGTACCGCCAAATTTTAATATTTTCATGTTCAATGGAAATTAGTTTGCTTATACGATGGCAAATGATATACAGGGACGGAAGTGAAATGATATATTACCCCCAAGGGGTTGTAGTGTTGCCGGTAAGCATAGTGAAGCCTTTACGCGGATGCGCATATGAAATCAGGGAAGATTGATTGTGATTCATCTTGGCTGTACTTAGATACCAAATGTAGTATTTTTGAGAGGCTTAGCAAATGCCGGCAGCTATTTTTGCCAAGTCGGCAACAAAGATTAATATTTATTAAAGAATGAAGATTTATACCGCTCAGCAGATCTATGATGCTGATAAATTCACAATAGAGAAACAACAAATCAGCAGCAGTATGCTTATGGAGCGTGCTGCAACAGAGTTGTTTAACTGGATTCACGAACGATTACAGGGGGCACCTGTACCCATCCATATATTTTGTGGGATTGGGAATAACGGGGGAGACGGCCTGGTGCTAGCCAGGCACCTGCAGGATCATGGGTATCACCTCAAGGTATATGTGGTGGATTACAGTAAAAACCGTTCTGAAGATTTCCTGCTTAATTTGGAACGCCTCAAAGAACGCAAGGTATGGCCAAGCGTGATTGAGAAAGGAAGTGCGCTCCCAGTGATCGGCAATGAGGATATCGTGGTCGACGCCATCTTCGGCCTGGGCCTAAGCAGGCCGCCGGCAGACTGGGTCTTACAATTGTTTGCCTATTTGAATGAATCCAAGGCCTTTAAAGTCGCAGTAGATATTCCTTCCGGCTTATATACAGATCGCTCCACCCAGGATCACCAGGCCATAATGGCTGATTTTGTGCTGACCTTCCAAACACCGAAACTCGTCTTCTTCTTACCGGGAACCGGGAAGTACATCCGAAATTGGGCGGCACTGGATATAGGGCTGGATCAGGAGTATCTCTCTGAAAAGGAAACAGATTATGAATTCGTCGTCAAGGAAGAATTACGGCCCAAGTACAAAGCCAGGGAAAGGTTTACCCATAAAGGTACTTATGGCCATTCGCTGATCATAGGAGGGAGCTATGGCAAAATAGGAGCGGTGCACTTATCTGCCCGTGCCTGTCTCCATTCCGGCAGCGGACTGGTCACTGCTTACGTACCTTCTTGTGGATATATCCCCTTACAGACCGGCATCCCGGAGATCATGTTGCTCACCGATACCGCTGAAAAACAGATTGAAAACCTCGAATTTGAATTGAAGCCAACCGTCATCGGGATGGGCATGGGAATGGGAACATCCAAGGCGACAGCCCGGGCTTTCTCAAAATTCCTCGATGATGTCAAGGTCCCCCTGGTGCTGGATGCCGATGCCTTGAACCTGCTGTCAGCAGATAAGGAATTATTAAAGAAGATACCGTCAAAATCCGTACTGACACCACATCCCGGGGAGCTGCAGCGGCTGATCGGCTCCTGGGAAGATGATTTTGAAAAATTGCAAAAAGCGCATGATTTCTCAGCCAAGTACGATTGTGTTCTCGTGATCAAAGGCAACCATACCATGACTATTGACGGGAAGAAGGGTTATATAAACTCTACCGGTAACCCCGGTATGGCCACAGGAGGCAGTGGCGATGTACTAACCGGTGTGATCACGGCTTTGATCGCACAAGGGTATGACGCATTAAATGCAGCGCTATTGGGAGTGTTCTTGCATGGCAGGGCAGGAGATATAGCAGCAACTGAAGTAGGTTATGAAGCTTTGTCTGCTACATCGATCATTGAGCGTATGGGGACGGCTTTCCGATCATTGACCAGTGAAGCCGGGAATACAGGAGGGGAAAAGAGCAAAAAATAAGGCGTTATTTTATCCTTACTCTTCTTCGTACCCATTTTAAGGCGTTGTTGTAGTCTATGAAGAACTTCATAGCATTTTTGTAGAACATTTTTTCGATCTTAAAGTTGTGCATATCCATCTCTTTAACAGAAACTACTGCAAATGCCTTAAGATTATTCAGTTCCCTGAGGTATTGATAGATCGTTGGATCTATGGCATAGGAGTTCCTCCGGAGACTGATATATCCGAAATTCTTTTCCCTGAAATGAATTTCAGAGATTCCTATGACCTGGTAGGCCCTTTCTAATGTAACGGTAGCTCCTTCGTTAAAGATTGCTACCATGTAATTATCGTAAACCTGGACTATACCTATGTCCAAGTGATATTCCTTTACGATAATGGTCTTTTTCGCCGGTCCGACCTTCATGTGTAGTATGCTTATAGTGTTCAGGACGAAAGTACCCAGTGAAGGATGCAATGGAAAAAATAAACGACCAATTACATAAATATCGTTCAAGTGGTTAAACGTCCTACAAGGAATAATGGTGCCTAGAGCCAGGTGCAAAAAAAAAGGGAGCTGTAATCAGCTCCCTTTTTATCTTTAATCTATAGGCTTTTATGCCTTAGAAGATTTCTCCTCTTTCCTTATATCTATGGATAATTTATCCTCTTTTTCTTCGTAATCCATGTATATGCTGTCTCCTTCCTGGAGTTTGGAATTGACAATCTCCTCGGCCAGTGTATCCTCTATATACTTCTGGATCGCTCTTTTCAGCGGCCTGGCTCCGTACTGTTTATCAAATCCTTTGTCAGCTATATAATCCTTGGCCTTATCTGTAAGGTTCAGATGGTACCCTATATCTGCTATCCTGGAATAGAGCTTTCTCAGTTCTATATCGATGATCTGGTGGATATGCTCACGATCCAGGGGATTAAAGACAACAACATCGTCTATACGGTTCAGGAATTCAGGAGCAAAGGCTTTCTTTAAGGCATTTTCGATCACACTTTTTTGGTGAGAGTCGGCCTGTGCCTGTTTGGCTGCTGTTCCAAAACCAACGCCTTGACCAAAATCTTTCAACTGCCTTGCACCGATGTTAGAGGTCATGATGATTATGGTATTCCGGAAATCGATCTTCCTCCCCAGGCTATCGGTAAGGTAACCGTCATCCAGGACCTGTAACAACATATTAAAGACATCCGGGTGTGCTTTTTCTACCTCGTCCAGCAAGACTACGGAATAAGGTTTTCTCCTGACTTTCTCGGTCAGTTGGCCTCCTTCTTCGTATCCTACGTACCCGGGAGGTGCACCTACTAAGCGCGATATGGCAAATTTTTCCATGTATTCGCTCATATCTATCCGGATCAGGGCATCTTCAGAGTCGAACAATTCTTTAGCCAATACTTTAGCCAACTGTGTTTTTCCCACCCCGGTCTGACCCAGGAAAATAAATGATCCAATAGGTTTATTAGGGTCTTTTAGGCCTGCACGATTTCTCTGGATAGCTTTAGCTACTTTGGATACGGCTTCATCCTGTCCGATCACGTTTCCTTTGATCAGTTTAGGAAGTTCGGCCAGTTTGTTGCTCTCTGTCTGT
>JABDLH010000278.1 GCA_013003145.1 Flavobacteriaceae bacterium
GCTACGGACCCCTGGGGGATCACTTCAATGGTATTGCCTCCAAAGACCGATTCAAAGAAGTTATTATTGACATAGAAATTGGGCAAGAGATTCTTACGAGCTTCCTCACTACCGGCTTTACGACCGGAAAAGGCATCGATCTTTTCCTTGAAGTAGGATTTCATATTCTCCTGCTCTACCAATTCCAGGTATTGTTCCGGGGTCAGGATTACAGGGTAGCTAATATCGTATTCCCCTACTTGCTGTGTGTATATATAGCGGTCTAGCTGGGGGTCATAGGTGTAGCGGGTCACAATGCTTTCCGGGTCCTGGAGTTCAATCCGCCCGATAGAAAAGCCTGTCTCGGTAGAGTCAGTTTCCACTTCGGTATCCTGGGCATAGGCACCGGCAAGTGCTGCCAAGAATAATACCCAAAGATGGAGAAGCTTAAATGAAGAAGATTTAAGAATAGACGTTGCCCCTGTTTTCAAACTTGTTACAAATTTTTGAGCGCCAGTTTAATTATGTCCTCAACGCTGCGTGTCGGGTCATCGATCATCGCCTTGTCCACGGCCTTTTCGGCCTGTTTCCGCACGAATCCAAGTACCTCTAAAGCTGATAACGCTTCTTCTTTATTTGTATTGTTCGATGGGGCTGAAACTTCCCCGATATCCTGTATTTTCAGAACTTTGTCTTTTAAGTCCAGGATTGCCCGCTGAGCGGTTTTTGCACCTATCCCTTTGACAGACTGAATGGTAGCCACGTCACCATTTGCGATAGCATCCCTTACCTGCTGCGGCGTTAAAGAAGATAACATGGTCCTTGCAATACTGGCTCCAATTCCGGAAACGGATAATAAGAGGCGGAAGATCTCCCGCTCTGAAGGTTCCGCAAAACCAAAGAGGGTATGTGAATCTTCCTTTACCTGCAGGTGGGTAAAGAGCATCAGCTGTTCTTCATCCCGGACCAGGGAAAAAGTGTGCAGGGAGATATTGACAAAATATCCAATCCCGGCGCATTCTATGACAACATGGGTGGGATGCTTCTCTACGAGCTTCCCTTTAAGATGGGTAATCATGGTTGGTTCAATGTTTGGATGACGGCATGCATCTATGCCGGGTTTTAAATTTTCACGGTCCCTTGTTTTGCTTTCCTGCGTTTCTCCCGCTCCTGCGCATCGATCACCGCAACGGCGGTCATATTCACCATTTCGTTCACATTGGCTCCTAACTGCAGCAGGTGCACAGATTTCCTCAACCCAAGCATGATAGGCCCGATAGAATCTGCCTTATTTAGCTCCTTGAGTAATTTGTAAGTGATATTCGCCGCTTCCAGGTTGGGGAAAATGAGTGTATTCACCTTTTTACCGGCTAATTTAGAAAAGGGAAACTGGCTCTGGTGCAGCTCCTTATTCAGGGCAAAATCGGTTTGTATTTCCCCGTCCACCACCATTTCCGGGTATTTTTCATGCAGGATCTGAACCGCCTTGGCCACTTTGGTAGCATGTGGATGGTTAGAGGAACCAAAGTTCGCATAAGACAACAGTGCCATTACCGGGTCAAAACCAAAGGCACTGGCCAGGTTGGCTGTCATCACCGCGATCTCGGCGATCTCTTCTGCTGTCGGGTCTATATTGATAGAGGTATCAGCCAGGAATATTGGCCCCCTCTTGGTATTCATAATGTGTACTGTAGCGGCGTTGCGAACGTTAGTAGAGCGGCCGATAACCTCGAATATTGGTTTTACAGCACTGGGGAAAGCCCTGGTCTGCCCGGAGATCATTCCGTCTGCATCGCCTTCAAGCAGCATCATAGCCCCAAAATAATTGCGTTCGCGCATCTTGGATTTGGCATTGTGTATAGTAGATCCCTTTCGCTGGCGGTTCTCCCAGTACTGGTTGGCGTACTGTACTCTTTTGTCTTTGGCTTCCGGTGCATTAGGGTCAATCACAGGAACGTCTGCATCAAACTCCAGTTCTTCCATCAGTTCTTTGATCACATCCACTTTCCCGAGTAATATGGGATGAGCTATCCCCTCCTCGTAAGCGATCTGGGCTGCTTTAAGAACATCCAGGGTATCCGCCTCGGCATAAACGATCTTTTTAGGATCTGTTTTGGCCCTGTTCATCAGCATTCGCATAACCTTATTATCGTCACCGGAACGCTGCATCAGGGTTTCCCGGTAGCCATCCCAATCTTCGATCGGAGCCTTGGCTACCCCGCTTTCCATGGCGGCCTTAGCCACTGCCGGTGGAATTTCTACAATAAGCCTGGGATCAAATGGCTTGGGAATGATGTAATCTCGTCCAAAGGTCAGGCGGGTCTCCCCATAGGCAATATTCACCTGTTCCGGAACCGGCTCTTTGGCCAATTCTGCAAGGGCTTTTACCGCCGCCATTTTCATTTCCTCGTTGATCTTGGTGGCCCTGACATCCAGTGCTCCCCTGAAAATAAAGGGAAATCCAAGAACATTATTCACTTGGTTAGGATGGTCAGAACGCCCGGTAGCCATGATCACATCTTCCCTGGTCCTGCAGGCCAGGTCATAATCGATCTCCGGGTTCGGATTGGCCATGGCAAATACGATGGGCCGTTTAGCCATAGATTTTAACATGGCCGGGCTCAGGATATTAGCAATAGATAACCCAATAAACACATCAGCATCTTTTACTGCCTGTTCCAGGGTGTCTATTTTCCGTGAAGTGGCAAATTCCAGCTTCTCCCCGCTTATACCCTCGCGATCTTTCCGGATGACCCCTTTACTATCTAACATGACCATGTTCTCTCCTTTAGCTCCAAGGGCTTTGTATAACCTTGAACAGGAAATGGCTGCAGCACCTGCACCGGAGATCACGATCTTTACCTTATCTAATTTCTTCTTGGCGATCTCAACAGCGTTCAGTAAAGCTGCGGCGGAAATGATTGCCGTCCCGTGCTGATCATCGTGCATTACCGGGATATCCAGCTCATACTTTAAACGGCGTTCAATCTCGAAAGCTTCCGGGGCTTTTATATCCTCCAGGTTGATCCCGCCAAATGTAGGCGCAATCATTTTTACGGTCTCTATGAATTTTTCAACATCCTTGGTGTCTACTTCTATATCCATCCCATCAATATCTGCGAAGATCTTAAAGAGCAGGCATTTCCCTTCCATAACAGGTTTAGAGGCCAAAGGCCCGATATCCCCGAGGCCCAGTACCGCTGTACCATTGCTGATCACAGCCACCAGGTTCCCCTTTGAGGTGTAACGATAGGCATTCTCCTTGTTTTTCTCTATTTCAAGGCAGGGCTCTGCTACTCCGGGAGAGTACGCCAGGGCCAGGTCTCGTTGAGTGGAGTACGGTTTGGTCGGAACAATTTTAATCTTACCGGGCTGCGGTTTTGCGTGGTATATAAGGGCTTCTCGCCTTTTCTTTTCTGCACTCATATAAATGGGCTTTGAATGACAAATTTAGTAGTATTTCTTTGGAATAAGACCTAAGCAGCTGAAACAAATATGCAGACACCTAAATGCCTTTGCCAGCTGCTACGAGAATCGTTCTCTAAGAGGTCTATCCATCGAGAAGCAAATTCTCAGCTGGAAAATTTAAGACCCTATTCACGTTCTGTTCTATCCTCCTCAATAGTTAACCTGGGCGGAGGTGTGGGCGGTACTACTTTTAGCCTCATGGCCAGGACCGCAGCGATCAAAAAGAAGGCACCCCCGAACAGAATGGCGTTAATCGCGTTGTTTCCAAGGAAATTTTTGATAATAAATCCAAAAGAAAGCGTCTGTATCAACATAGGGATAACGATCATCATATTTACGATACCCATGTATACACCCCGGCGCTCTTCGGGGATCACCTTAGACACCATGGCATAAGGGATTCCCATCATAGCCGCCCAACCAATTCCGAAAAGGATCATCGGGATCAACAAGGCGATCCTGTCGTTTATGAATGGCATACTGAGCAGGGCAAGCCCGGTGAGGAATAAACTGAGTACGTATACTATTTTTGAACTGTACTTCCTGGCGATCGGCACTAGTGCCAGGGCCACCAGCATGGTCACCATATTATAGGTCCCGTTCATCAGCCCGGTCTGGGCCAATGCCTGTTCTGACATTAACTGCACATTCTGGGCAAAAGTCATGTCATCGGTACCGATCACTTCCCCCGCCCGGCAGGCTTCCATAATGGTCTCGAACCTGGAGGTATCGCTATTGCTGATCCCGAATAAACTGGACCTCAACATGGGGGTAATGAACTGCCAATACACGAACAAGGCGTACCATTGAAAGAAGTACACGGCAGCGAGTTTCCACATCAGTTTAGGCATACTGCCTATGGCATGCGCTATTTCTATGATGGGCTCAAAAGTGCGTTTGAGTATAGAATCGTTCTGTTTTCTTTCCCGGATATAAGCCAACTCCTTATCGGTTGGAGGGATCTCCGGAGTTTTCCATACAGACCAGAGGATGGTCGTAACCGAGGCTATCGCCCCTAAGAAGAAGGAGTAATACACCCATTTGGGAATTGCAGTCACTACCTCTGTCCCCGTGCTGCATAATTCTCCCGCTACCGCCGGGACACTGAACCAGTCCTGGAAGAGGAAGAGTGAAAAATTGGCCAGTGTGATCCCGGCACCGACAAAGAGACTCTGCATCTGGTACCCGTAAGTCAGCTGTTTATCCGGAAGCTTATCCCCTACAAAGGCCCTGTACGGTTCCATCGCGGTATTGTTAGCCGCATCGAGGATCCAGAGCAATCCTACCGCAAACCACAACTCCGGGCTGAATGGAAATGCGACAAGGCACAAACTGGCAAGGATAGCACCAATAAGGAAGAAGGGTTTCCTGCGTCCGTACTTCGGTGACCAGGTCTTGTCAGAGATAGCTCCTATAATAGGTTGTATCAACAGGCCGGTAACCGGTCCTGCGAGGTTCAGCAGGGGTAATTCTTCATGGTGAGCACCCAGGAAGGAAAATATGGGATTCACCGCGGTCTGTTGTAAGCCAAAACTGAACTGGATTCCGAAAAATCCGACATTCATATTCCATATCTGCCAAAAACTTAACTCGGGCTTCCTGATCTTCATCTAGTTATGAGATAGCGTATTAGTTGGTAATCGATTGGTTTACAGCTGGTTGATCAACGCACAGGCGAGAGAAACTCAACCCTTAGATCACAAACAAGTGTGGAATATAGCCAATAATGATCTTTCCTAACAAATTCTTAACATATTAATCTGCGCCATGAATAAGATCATTATCCGAATGCTTAGGATTTTAAGAATTTTATGTTTCGCTTAAGGCCGGAAAACTTGGTCCGCTTCACTGCAGATTTCCGAAATACCTCGCGGAAGACATCTTCAGTGATCTCTTCCCAGTCCTTTTTGCTCATCTGAAGTAGTTCCGGGTGCGGATCAAAGGCCGGTTCGTTATGCGGTTTAGAAAAGCGGTTCCAGGGACAGACGTCCTGGCAGGTATCACAACCAAAGGCCCAATCATCAAACTGCCCTTTAACTTCAGCGGGAATTTCATTCTTCAGTTCTATGGTGAAATACGAAATACACTTACTGCCATCCACAACGTAGGGCGCCACGATGGCCTGGGTTGGGCAAGCATCGATACAGGCGGTGCAGCTACCACAATGATCGGTTACCGGGGCATCCGGGGGCAGCTCCAGGTCTGTGATTAATTCCGCAATAAAATAAAAGGATCCCACCTGCCGGGTTAGGAGATTGGAATGCTTCCCCATCCAGCCGAGACCACTGCGCGCCGCCCAGGCTTTATCCATTACCGGGGCAGAATCCACGAAGGCCCTGCCGTTGACTTCTCCTATATGATCGGTCATAAACTCCTGTAGTTGGCGGAGTTTGGATTTTATGACATGGTGGTAGTCCTGGCCGTAAGCGTACTTAGAAATCTTATAGGTCCCGTCTTCCTGCTGTTCTTCCGGGTAGTAATTCAGTAAGAGGGATATGACAGATTTAGCGCCATCCACCAGCTTAGTGGGGTCCAGGCGTTTGTCAAAATGGTTTTCCATGTATTGCATCTCACCATGCATACCCTGCCGCAGCCATTGTTCCAGCCGTGGTGCTTCTTCCTCCAAAAAACCGGCCTTAGAAACGCCACAGGACAAAAAACCGAGGCGCTTGGCTTCGGTTTTTATCATCTCTTTATAGGTGTTTTGCTGCTGCATCTGCGCTTGGGAACTATTAAATGAAGGTACAAATCTAAAAAAGAAATACCGCAGTGCGTTTAATTAACATTACCCCGGTTTCTTAGGTCATAAACTCAGCCCATTTTCAATTACTGCAGAATGTACCATTTTGTCCCTGGTAATACCTGAACTCATATACCCTGAACTTTGTTCAGATCTGGAAAGCAAAACAAGAATGCCGGGGAAAGAGGCCCAGGCATAACATAAAATAGAATTAATAGCTCATTGAAATAAGGTAGCGCCGGATTTTGAGCGGCAAAAATACCATTACTATTTTCCATGGCAACCCAAACATGTAAGGTCCACATACCTATATCTGTATTAAAGAACCATACGTCTTCAGGCCCGGTAAACCCCTCAGGAGGAGGCGGAGGATTTAAAGGATCTGGAACAGTCACCAGGTATTCAACAGCGACAAATTTCATTCCTTCATCGCCATCCGGAACATACAACAGGACTTCCGGTTTTTCTAATTCGAAAGTTTCATCAATAAGCCCTGTTTTCCCATAGTGATGGCCCATTTTAGAGACATAACCGGAAAGGTCCGTGTCATAACCCTGGGC
>JABDLH010000309.1 GCA_013003145.1 Flavobacteriaceae bacterium
GAGGCCGATATTTTCAGTGTCACCATTGCTGCGGGAGATTCCAGGGTAGAAGCCAGGGAACTGGTCACCTCTGAGCTGAAGATCAACCACCGCGGGAGTAACGACATCCTGGTTTTCCCGGTAAATACCTTATCCGGAACTTTACGTGGAACCGGGAATGTACTGGTCTACAACCGGCCGGATACCGTTGATATGGAACAGCTTTTTACAGGTAAACTGATCTATATGGATTAGTATTCACAAGCTTTAACAAAGAATGAAGCCGGGGTAATACGACAATTGGAAACGCATGAAGACAGCAGCCCTATTTGATGAACTGGTCAGGAACGCTAAGGTGCCCGGCCTGGCATTAAAGGTCCAGGTAAACGGTAAAGACGTGCTTGAAAAAGGATTTGGCCTGGCCGATATAGGGTCCGGGACCCCGGTTGATCCCGGGCAGACCGTTTTCAGGGTGGCGAGTATCTCAAAACCCATAGCAGCTACGGCATTGATGCAACTGGTCAGCGAAGGTAAAATAGGGTTGGATGATTCGCTCTATGACTACCTGCCTTCCTACCCTGAAAAACAATATGATTTTACTATCCGGCAGCTCGCATCCCATACCGCTGGCATCAGGGCTTATAAGGGGAAAGAATACGCCCTGAACAAGCCACGTGATATTGCACAAGGTTTGGCTGTTTTCAAAGATGACCCATTGATCTTTGAACCTGGGAAAGGATACCAGTACAACAGTTTTGACTGGGCCTTACTTTCCAGGGTGATGGAGGTGGTAAGCGGGATGTCTTTCAGCGAATATGTAAAAGCACAGGTTTTGGATCCTCTGGGAATGCAGAACACCATCCCGGAGATCCCGGGCCGCCTACCGCAATCAACAGCGACATTTTATACCCGTAATTTTACCGGTTTCAGAAAAGCAGTCCCCGTGGATAACCGCTATAAACTCGCCGGGGGAGGCTACCTGAGCACTGCAGCCGATATTGCTCTGCTGGGAGAAGCCTATCGGTCAGGTTCTTTTGCTGATCCAGCCCTTCAATCTGAATTCCTTAGCAGCATGACTGTAAAAGGTAAACCCACCCATTACGGCCTGGGCTGGGAGGTGAGCCGGGACAAGGAGGGCAGGGCTTTCTACGGGCATACCGGGAATAGCGTAGGCGCTTACAGCCTTTTCAGGGTATACCCGGAAGAAGCGGTTGTTCTTGTCATCCTTATCAATAGTACCAACCCCGGTGTGGAAGCACAATTGGAGGAAGGGATAGACGCAATCTTCAGGGATATAAATCCCATGGCCTAGTCATATCTTTTGTATTTTTAATCAAACCTTTTTGAGCAAATGAAACCTATAGTCGTGAGTCAAATCCTGGAGGCACCTAAAGATAAAATATGGGCTGCCATCACCGAGCGGGAAGAAATGGTGCAGTGGTATTTTGAGCAGATCCGGGAGTTTAGACCGGTAAAAGGCTTTTCAACAGCTTTTGACGTGGAATCCGGGGGTAGGGTGTTCAGGCATCAGTGGGAAGTGACCGAAGTTGTGCCGGGGGAACGAATCACCTATTCCTGGGATTACCCGGATTACCCCGGGGAAGGTTTGGTAAGCTTTGAATTGGAAGAAAAAGAAGAAGGCACCCTTATCCGTGTCCTGAACTGGGGGATAGAGACCTTTCCCCAGGAGATCCCGGAATTCTCCAGGGAAAGCTGCAAGGCAGGCTGGGAATATTTTATACAGGGCAGACTCAGGGAATACGTGGAAGGCCGGCAGGCATAAATTAAGAGCAGATGAAACTGAAAACAGTACAGCTGACGACAAACGATTTGGATGGTACCCTGGAATTTTACCGGGACCGTTTAGGGCTGGAAGTTTTGGAAAGAAAAGATGAAATGGTAAAATTTCGTGCAGGGAAAACGCTGCTGCAATTTGAAATTACACCAACCCGGGACCCTGTATATCACTTTGCCTTTGAGGTCCCCCATAACCAGGCAGAAGAAGCATTTAGCTGGATCAGTAAAAGAGCCGAAGTCATCCCGGTGCAGCCCGGGGCTCCCTTCGCCGAATTTACCAGCTGGGATGCGCGTTCTTTTTACTTCTATGATAACAATGGCAACATCCTGGAATGTATTGCAAGGTTTGAGCAACCTACCCATTCGGATAAGCCTTTTAACGGCGACAGCCTGTTATATCTCAGCGAGATTGGCCTGGTAACCACAGACGTTGCCCGCTTATATAAAGACATCCATAAGACTTCCGGGATTCCCCTCTTCAGCAAACAACGGCCATTTAAAAATTTCTGTGCTGCCGGGGAAGAGTCCGGCCTGTTAATTATCGTGGAGACGGGTAAGAACTGGTACCCCACCGAGGTGGCCGCACGTTCTTTTAAAAGCCGGGTCTGTTTTGAGTTCGATGGCCAGGAAACCGTGCTCAACACGGTGGATGAAGTATGATCTAAACCTGGGTCAATTCGGTAAATAAGCTCTCCAGGTTCTTATTCTTCCGGCTTAGCTGCAGGGTCTTCAGCCGATTGTCATGGGCAAAGTCAAAAACGGCCGGGCGCATATCTTCCTGGGTTCGGAAAATGATCTCGTATACAAAACCACCCGTGTTCCTTACTTCCTTGGCGTGAGGTAGTTTTTGCAATAGTACTTCCTCTACCCGGTAATCAAATTCAACTTCTATGATCTGTTCTTCCTTATCCCTGAGGTCGGCCAGTTTCTTATCAGCTACCAGTCTACCTTTATTCAAGACCAGGACACGGTCGCAAACCGCTTCTACCTCCTTCATGATATGTGTGGATAATAATATGGTCTTTTCCTTCCCGATATCCCTGATCAGTTTACGGATCTCCTGCAGTTGGTTGGGGTCCAGACCCGTGGTGGGTTCATCCAGCAGCAATACCTCCGGGTCGTGCAGCAAAGCAGCTGCCAGTCCAACCCGTTGCTTATAACCCTTAGAGAGCTGCCCTATTTTTTTATGTGCTTCGGGAAGAAGGCCGGTCTGCTCTAATACAACTTGTATCCTCTCTTTAGGAGCTCCGTATACTTCGGAATTGAATTGCAGGTATTCACGTACAAACATCTCCGGGTACAGCGGGTTGTTTTCTGGCAAATACCCGATAGATCGCTGCACGGCTCTTTGGTCTGTGTTTACATCGTGCTGGTTGACAGAAGCCGTGCCGCTGTCGGCTTGCAGGTAGGTAGTCAGGATCTTCATCAGGGTCGATTTTCCGGCACCATTGGGCCCTAGGAAGCCAACGATCTCCCCTTTTGCAATTTCGAAACTCACAGCATCCAGGGCTTTCTGGGATCCGTAAGATTTTTCGAGTTGGTGTACCGATAGTGACATATATACCTGTTTTCAGCAAAAATAAACAAAAGCGAGATGCCGGATGTCTCTTTTTAAAATTGCACTCTTATTCCATTATTCTCAATGGCACTGTACTTATATAAAAGAAAATGCAATAAATGCAATGCTGAAACTGAATTTCAAAAAAAAATAAAGCAAAAGATGGTCATGTAAATTTAATAAGTACCTTAGTCTGAGATTACAACGAATATGACACGCACGTATTTCTGGAACCGTTTCTATTTTTACTTCTTTTACCAAAGAGGTACGGGACTGTTCTAGTATATGGTAAAACACTATATGATTAAGTCCCGATAAACATCGGGGCTTTTTTTTTACCATAACTCCAGGCAGCGAGGAAAACAGTTTGGAGTTATTTAAGTAAACATAAAAGGCAAGTGGATAAACGAATCGCGATACAGGGAATAAAAGGATCTAACCACCACCAGGTGGCCAGCCAGTATTTTGACAGCGACATAGAGCTGGTAGAATGCATGTCTTTTGATGCCCTGGTAAGCAGCCTTCTCAATGGCAGCGCGGACCAGGCCGTAATGGCAATTGAGAATTCGATCGCCGGCTCCATACTTCCTAATTATAACCTGGTGTACAGGCACCAGTTGCATATTATCGGGGAGCATTACCTGAACATTCATCATCACCTGATGGGGCTTAACGGTCAGCGTTTGGATGAGATCAGGGAAGTGCATTCCCACCCAATGGCGCTGTTACAATGCATGGATTTTCTCGGGGGGCAACCGCATTTAAAGCTGGTTGAAGATGTGGATACCGCAGAAACGGCCAGGCGTATTCAGCAGGGGCAGTTAAAGGGAATAGCGGCTATAGCTCCCAAGATGGCAGCAGAATTGTATGGACTCTCTATTATAGAGGACGAGATACAGACCATTAAAAATAATGCCACCCGCTTTATCATTGTAAAGACAAAAAATAAGGAGTGGCCGGAGGAGGAGATCAATAAGGCCTCCTTGAGATTTATCACGGATCACAAAAGAGGTAGTCTTGCCACCGTACTGAACGTGATGAGCGATTGCAGCCTGAACCTGACTAAAATACAATCGCTGCCTGTTATAGAATCACCATGGAAATATGCCTTTTTCGTGGATGTGACTTTCCAGGAGTACAAACATTTCGTCAAAGCCAAATCTTTATTGGCCATAATGTCCGAGGATTTCAGGGTGCTGGGAGAATATAAAAATGCAAAACCATGATTAGCACGGCAGATCGCCTACATACCGTAGAGGAATATTACTTCTCCAGGAAGCTGAGGGAGGTCAGGGAATTGATCAGTGAAGGGAAGCCCATCATCAATATGGGGATTGGCAGTCCTGACCTGGCACCGTCTGCAGAAGTATTGCAAACGCTCACAACTGCAATGACAGAGCCGGGGGCGCACCAGTACCAGAGCTACCAGGGGCTCCCGGAGTTAAGGGAAGCCGTTGCGCGATTCTATGAAGAGAAATTTGGAGTGCAGGTAAATCCGGCTAACGAAATATTGCCACTGATGGGATCCAAAGAAGGCATCATGCACATCAGCCTGGCCTTTCTCAATGCAGGCGACGAAGTACTTATCCCTAATCCCGGTTACCCCACCTATAGTTCCGTGACCAGGTTGGTAGGAGCCGTTGCCCGGAACTATGAGCTGACCGAATCCGGGGGATGGTTCCCGGATTTACAGGCCTTAGAAAACGAAGACCTGCAAAAGGTGAAGCTCATGTGGATCTCTTACCCGCATATGCCGACAGGTGCGATGGCGAGCAGGGAGCAATTTGAGGAATTGGTGGCATTTGCCAAAAGGAACCGCATCTTACTGGTGAACGATAATCCCTACAGTTTTGTACTGGGTAAAAATCCGCTGAGCCTCTTATCGATCAGTGGTGCAAAAGAGATATCGCTGGAACTGAACTCTTTGAGCAAGACCTTTAATATGGCAGGATGGAGAGTGGGCATGGTACTGGGGAACGAGAAGCATATCAATGCAATTCTCAAGGTGAAGAGCAATATGGATTCCGGGATGTTCTACGGTATACAGAAAGGGGCAATAGCTGCCCTGGACAGCGGGAAGAGTTGGTTTGAACACCTGGATGCGATTTACCAGAAAAGGAGAGGCTTACTATGTGAACTCGCCGATAAGCTGGGTTGTAGCTATGATCCGGATGCCGTGGGAATGTTCATCTGGGCACGCTTACCTGAGGGAGCCGGAAGTTCTGAAGATTATATTGACAGGATACTGCTCGAAAAACATTTGTTTATCGCACCGGGAACCATATTCGGTAGCTGCGGAGAAGGGTATATACGTTTTTCATTATGTGTTCCGGAGGAAAAGATTAAAGAGGCAATTGCAAGAATTTAGAGAAAGAGAAAGCATGAATATATTTATAATCGGAATAGGGTTGATCGGCGGTTCGTATGCCAGGGACATCAGGGAGATAAGACCCGGCTGTCGTATCTTTGGAATAGATGCAGACCCCGATCACCTGCAGCAGGCCATATCTATGGAACTGATCGATGAGGTGGCCACTTATGCCGACCTTAAAATGGCAGACCTGGTACTGGTCAGTATCCCTGTGGATGCCCTGGTTCGGGAATTGCCTGCCATCCTCGACGCAGTAGGGGACCAGACCCTGGTCCTGGATGCAGGGTCGACAAAAAACCTGGTCTGCAGCGCAGTGGAAGATCATCCGAACAGGAGAAATTTCCTGGCCTGCCATCCCATAGCAGGAACAGAATTCAGCGGCCCATCGGCGGCAATCTCCGGCCTGTACCAGGGAAAAACCAATATTATCTGTGAGGTAGAGAAGACGGCTTTCAA
>JABDLH010000030.1 GCA_013003145.1 Flavobacteriaceae bacterium
TGCCCTGACGGAATAAGGCAGGAAAAAATAAACTATGATTAAGAACGATCTATTTTTACGCGCTTTAAAAGGAGAAACCGTTGAACGCCCCCCGGTGTGGATGATGCGACAGGCCGGGAGGTACCTGCCCGAATTCATGGCCATTAAAAAGGAATACGATTTCTTTACCCGTTGCCAGACTCCGGATCTCGCCTCCGAGATTACCGTACAACCTATAAGACGGTATGGTATGGATGCAGCAATCCTTTTCAGTGATATCCTGGTGATCCCCCAGGCTATGAATATCGAAGTCCAGATGAAACCCGATTTTGGACCTTACCTTCCTAATCCTATCCGCACTGCTAAGGATGTGGAAGAAGTTATAGTTCCTAATGCTGAAGAAAGCCTGGGCTACGTGATGGACGCCATAAAGCTGACCAAAGAGAAACTGGATAACGAGATCCCATTGATAGGTTTTGCCGGTTCTCCCTGGACCATACTATGTTACTGCGTGCAAGGGCAGGGCAGTAAGAACTTTGACAAGGCCAAAGCCTTTTGTTTTACACAACCTGTTGCCGCCCACCAGTTACTACAGAAGATCACGGATACTACTATAGATTACTTAAAAGCTAAAATTCGAGCCGGGGTAGATGCTGTACAGGTATTTGATTCTTGGGGCGGGATGCTGTCACCGGAAGATTATACCGAATTTTCCTGGAAATACATTCAGCAGATCATCGATGCTCTGAAAGACGAAGCACCAGTGATTGTTTTTGGAAAAGGGTGTTGGTTTGCCTTAGGTGACATGGCTAAATCCGGTGCATCTGCATTAGGTGTTGACTGGACCTGCTCTGCAAGGAACGCGCGCTACCTCAGCGGGGGACAGATTACCCTGCAAGGAAATTTTGACCCTGCCAGATTGCTTTCGCCCCCCAAAGACATCAAACGAATGGTTACCGAGATGATCGATGCTTTTGGAAAGGACCGCTATATCGTAAACCTGGGCCACGGGATACTCCCGAATATCCCTGTTGAGAATGCCGGTGCATTTGTAGAAGCAGTTAAAGAATACAAGCAAAAATGAAAGAGCCCTTCTTTCAGTACATACAGCAATTACAGGACCGTATATGCAATCGGCTAGAGCAAGTAGACGGTAAGGCCAAATTCCGCGAAGATCCCTGGGAAAGACCTGAAGGCGGCGGTGGCCGCAGCCGGGTGATGGAAGATGGTGCAGTACTGGAAAAGGCCGGGGTTAATATCTCCGGGGTACACGGTCCCCTACCGTCCAGCATGCAAGCCTATTTTGGAGTGGGTGATGTAGATTTTTTCGCTTGCGGACTCAGCCTGGTAATTCATCCCAGGAATCCGATGGCACCTACGGTACATGCCAATTGGCGTTATTTTGAAATGTATGACAAGAAAGGGAAGATCGTAGACCAGTGGTTCGGCGGTGGCCAGGACCTGACCCCTTATTATCTCTTTGATGAGGACGCCCGTCATTTTCACCAGGTATGTAAAAAAGCGTGTGATGCACATGGTCTGGAGCTCTACGAAAAATATAAAGAAGCCTGTGATCAATATTTCTGGAACAGCCACAGGGACGAAGCCCGTGGGGTGGGAGGCTTATTCTTTGATCACCTGAAGGAAACAGCGGAAAGAAGTATGGAGGATTGGTACAATTTTGTCACCCAGGTTGGCGACAGTTTCCTGGATGCCTATATCCCTATTCTTGAAAAACGAAAAGACTTACCTTATTCCGATGCAGAACGAACCTGGCAGGAGATCAGGCGAGGACGCTACGTAGAGTTTAATCTCGTACATGATAAGGGCACCTTGTTTGGCCTGAAGACCAACGGGCGGATAGAGAGTATACTGATGAGCCTTCCCCCGGCCGTACAGTGGAAGTACGATCACCACCCTGCTCCCGGCAGTGAAGAAGAACGATTACTCAAAATTCTGAAACACCCTAAAAACTGGGTATAAGTTAAAAAATCATGAAACAGAAGATATACCAGGTAGACGCGTTTACGGATACTTTATTTAAAGGAAACCCGGCTGCTGTCTGTATCCTGGACAACTGGATTCCCGATGAACTTATGCAGCAGATCGCTGCCGAAAATAACCTGGCCGAAACGGCCTTTGCCGTACCTAAGGGTAATGCTTATGAACTCAGGTGGTTTACCCCGGTTGTGGAGGTTGATCTCTGCGGGCATGCAACCCTTGCCACCGCCTTCGTTCTTTTTAACCACTATGGAGCTGGTGGTAACACTATAAAATTTGAATCGCTCCGCAGCGGGGACCTATCTGTAGAACGATCCGAAGATGGGTGGCTTACCCTGGATTTTCCCAAAGACAATTTTCAGCCCGATTACCCCTCTGACGAGATTATACAGGCCCTGGGGAAAAAGCCCTTTGGCTGTTATAAAGGAAAAACTGATTACCTGTACATTTACGAAGAACAGGAAGACATAGAAGCATTGGATCCTGATTTCTTCCGCCTCAGCAAGCTCGACGGCCGAGGAATCATCGTTTCAGCACCGGGCGTGGATTGTGATTTTGTATCCCGCTTCTTTGCTCCACAGTCCGGCATAAACGAAGATCCCGTAACCGGGTC
>JABDLH010000036.1 GCA_013003145.1 Flavobacteriaceae bacterium
TTTATAATTTCCTCAGCCTGGTATTTTTTATTCCTTTCGCCGGGGTATTGATTTCCAAGGGCTACCCGGCACTACAGGTACTGACTTTTGTCCTGGCAATGGCATTTATCGCCCAGGTACTCAATTATCTTAACTTCCTTGTGAATAAAAACGAGAAGGTTCTGGTAGGTCTGGCTGTGCTCCTGGCCCTGCTGACCGGGATCGAATATTTTGAGCTGTGGCCGATAACAGCATATTCCGGCCGGGTTTTTTATAGCTTTTATTCGTATCCACTGGCCTTCCTGCTCCCTGCAAGCCTGTTGGTGATCCTCTATTTCATCAATTATCAACAGTTAAAACAGCAATTGTACTTAGATGTTGCGGTAAAAAAGAAGACCCGGGCTGCAACGGCTTACGACCTCGGCTGGACCAGGAGACTGGGAACTGTCGGTCCTTTTGTGCGATTGGACCTACGGCTTATTTGGCGGAATAAACGGACCAAGACCCAGGCTTTTATATCCCTGGCCATGGTGTTCTATGGTTTAATTTTTTACGGGATGGATGATTTTGGCAGTACTTCTGCCATGTTAGTTTTTGTAGGCATCTTTATCACCGGGATATTTATGGTGAATTTTGGTCAATTCATCCCCGCCTGGGACAGCGAGTACTACAGCATGATGATGGCCCAGAATATACCCTTGAGACAGTACCTGGAATCTAAAGCCGTACTAATCTCGGCCAGCATAACCGTCATGTTCCTGCTCAGTATCCCTTACCTCTATTTTGGTTGGGAGGCCCTGGCGATCAATGCTGCCTGTGCCTTGTATAACCTTGGAGTCAACACCCCTTTAGTGCTCTATTTTGGGTCTTTTAATAAAAAGCGTATAGACTTAACGAAAAGTCCTGTAGGAAACATGCAGGGGACCAGCGCAACACAGTTCCTCATCATATTGCCATTGATGGTAGTGCCCATACTGCTTTACCTAGGAATCAAATTCCTTTTCAGTTTTGAACTGGCCCTGTCCGTTCTGGCCTTGATGGGCATCCTGGGCTTTGCACTCCGGACTTACGCAATGGAGTTTGTAACCGACGCTTACCGTAAAAGAAAGTACTCTATGGTAGCGGGCTTTGCAGAACGCAATAATTAGGATCTGAATAATACCGATAAACCGAAAAACCGATGATCAGAACTCACGAACTCAGCAAACAATACAATAACCAGCTAGTATTAAACCTGCAGGAACTGGAAATTCCCAAGGGGCAGAGTTTCGGCCTGGTAGGCAACAACGGGGCCGGGAAAACCACCTTCTTCAGCTTGCTCTTAGACCTGATCAAACCCAGTACCGGCTATGTGACCAATGGAGATGTTCGGGTGGATGCCAGTGAGGCATGGAAGCCCTATACGTCCTCGTTTATTGACGAATCTTTTTTGATCGGCTACCTCACCCCGGAAGAATACTTTTACTTTATCGGGGAGTTGAGAGGCAGGAACAAGTCGGACGTAGACTCCCTGCTCGCGAACTTTGAGGATTTCTTTCACGGGGAGATCCTCGGGCAGAAGAAATTCCTGCGCGATCTTTCTAAAGGAAACCAAAAAAAGGTCGGGATCGTGGCCTCTTTCATTGGTGATCCGGAAGTGGTCATCCTTGACGAGCCCTTTGCAAACCTTGATCCCACCACCCAGATCAGGCTAAAACAGATCATTAAGAACCTGGCAGGGCAGCAGGGGGTTACTGTACTTATCTCCAGTCATGACCTGATCCATGTGACCGAGGTCTGTGAACGGATCGTCGTCCTTCAGAAAGGAGAAATTATTAAGGACATCCGAACTTCGGAAGCCACGCTAAAAGAATTAGAACATTTCTTCTCCGGTGAAGCTACTCCTGCACGCCCCTAGAATTATGACATTATACTGCCGCCCGGGGACCCGGCCCGATAAAAACCCCGGTAGCTTCGGACAAAATTCAACAGTGTTCGTCCCATAGCAATTTTCACCGCAGCTTCTTTTGGGTAAACTGCTTGTTCTATATGAACAATGACCATAAATAGAAGAAACATGAAAGCAGTATTATTATCCCTGTTATTAGCCGGTTTTTTGTTTTCCTGCGAGGAGAAAAAGGAAGAGACGGCCATGGAAACACCTAAGGAAGACCCGGCCATGGAGCAATTCCGAACCAATGTGGAAACGACCAAGAAGATGATCGATGCCTTTATCGAAGAGGATACCACGGCCATGGCCATGTATGTAACCGATGACTTTATCTGGTCTCCTCCCAGCGTAGGCAGGGATTCACTGTCCCGATCAGAATGGATAAGCAGTATGCAGTCTTTTATGGACAGTTATGACGAGATTACCCTGACCGATCCACTGTTTTATGCCGGGCTGTCCGAAGAACAGCAACCTAATGGGGATGTCCGCGCCTACGGGCTCTGGAAGTCTAAATTTGCCGAAAGCGGGAAAGACCAGATGCTAAAGTGGTACTCGGTTTTCTTTTTTAACGAAGAGGGCAAGATCGCACACCAGGCCGAATGGTATGATACAGCAGACCTATCACGGGAAATAGAATAATGAGCAAACAAATTTTTGGGCATCCATCCACCGGTTTATTTGAACTAGCTGGCGGATGGATGCTTTTTGTTTGATTATATCCTTTGCTTGGATGAACGCTTGATGAGCATTAAGTTTCAGTCTCACAGGCTTTTGTTGGTTTGTTCGGATACAAAGGAGACCTTTGTGTTTTAAACAATACTACATGATCGAATTAACATACCGTTCAAAAGCTCTTGAATCTCTTGATTACGACGATATTGACACCATCTTGAGTACGGCAAGAAAATTTAACGCGGAACATAATATAACAGGCTGCCTGATCTATCACAAGGATCATTTTGTACAGGTTCTGGAAGGCCCGGAAGAAGAAGTACTTCCGTTGTACGAGAATATTGCTAAAGACAGCAGGCATCAGAACGTGGAGGTAATATCTAAAGGAAGTAAACAAAATAGGAATTTTGCCACATGGAGTATGGCTTTCCAGACCTTGGTCAATGGGCCCATTGATAATGTTCTCCTGGAATTATTTGAAGAGAACCTGATCACCATGGCCAAATTTTCTGACCGTAGCTCGGATGCGGTCAATGCCTTTTGGGGAACAGTTTCAGAAATGATGATGGATAGGCAACCTGCTACGGTGAGTGGTCAGATGCAAAGGGAAGGGTAAGCCTTGGGAAATTCTTATCTTTACTATTCTTTGGGGAATTGTAACTCCCAGAAGTCACTCTGATCATGAATATGCCATCTCCTTACCGGTTTTTTCTCCTCTTGATAATTATACCAGCTTTTCTCTTGCAGGGATGTGGTTCAGCAACTGCCCCGCACCAAAGAGAATATAAGAAGATCTGGAAAGAGATTGTAAGTTCCCCGGAATGGGAAGAGTCTATAGCGATCAGCGATTCTATTGAAGCCGCTGAAGGCAGGGCAGGATATCCAAAAACCAGGAAAGAATTACGAGTCGCTAAGGCTGACGGCACCCCGGTGATGGACCCGGACTTTGTGGAAAAATATCATTCCTGGGTATCCCAGGCCTATTTCAAGATCATACAGGAAGCCTCCAGGGCTGATAAACATATAGAAGGCTCGTACTTACAATTACTGGCAGAAAGCGAAGCGGGGAATAGCGCTGTAAGTGATGAAGAACTGGCTATGGCCAAAGAGCGATACCAGGTTCACCGCCGTATGCTGGAAGGATTGAAGAGCTGGAGAGCTTTTGAGAAAGATGGCTCGGACGACCTGGATTTTTTTAACGCCGAATACGTTATGGAAGCCTACCGTATGCACAAGAATGGCCTGGGAGAAGACAGTATCATCAGTTTCCTGATGGTGAAACTGGCCGATCTATACCATTTGGAGGGATCGGAAGGCCGGATCAGCGAAGATTGAGCAAGAATTGCTTAAACTCTTCGCTGTTATAATCGTACATATCCCGTGTTTTATAAGCTAATTTGCCTTCGGAATCTATAACAAAAGTTGTGGGCAAGGTTTTCGCCTCGTAGAAGTCGGGTAGTTCACCCTCAACGGTATAGATGTTAAAACCGTATCCTTTTCGTTTTACAAATTCCTTGGCCCTTTCAAAATCTTCATCTACAGACACCATCATCATTTCAACCTCTCCTTCCGGGAGCTTCTTATGTAAGGCGTCAATTCCGGGCATTTCGGCAATACAGGGAGGACACCAGCTGGCCCATACGTTGATAAATATAACCTTGCCCTTATAATCTGAAAGTGATACGGGATTCCCCTGGGTATCCCGGAGTTCCAGGCTAAAATCGGCCATTTCGGTTTCTGCTCCCTCTTCCGCAGGTACATCCACCTGGTTAGGGGTTATTATTCCGCGCGCCAGTAAGCTCCGGTGTGCCATACTAAGCATCTTCTTTGGAAGACCACTTAGTAATATGGCAATGGATAAAAGGACGAGCAGTCCGATAAGGTATTTATAACGTGATACTATTTTTTTCATAAAGCAATAAGATTGGGCGGGCACAAATTTCTGTTGAACACTGCAATATCTTGTTTAAACTTTTGTTAATATATACTTATAATCTTGCAGTTTCGTAATTTCGCGGATTAAATGAAGACAATCATACATAAACTATCGGCCCTGGGATTAGCTTTGCTGGTGTTGTTCTCTACCTTTTCTTTCACGGTAGATTTCCACTACTGCGGGGATCATCTTATGGATGTCGCATTTATGGAACCGACGGAAGCCTGTTCTATGGATTCCGGCATGCAAATTCCTGCGGGCGATTGTATGATAGGGGGTACTTGCTGCTCCGACCTGGCCCTGGTGCAGGACGCTCCCGAAGTGATCAACCATGGTCCTGATCTTCAGTTCTTGCAGTCTGCCGAAATGCTGGTTGTTTTTTATCAATTACCACAATTGGTTATAGACGAGCAAGAAACAGTTTATGACCGTATCCAAAGATATGAGCCACCTGGCCGGGCAGCAGATATACAGCTGTTGTTCCAGACCTTCCTGATTTGATTTATGATTATTACCTCGTCGTAAGTACAGTAATAGCATAAATTAAAATTCACATGAAAAAACTATTTTTTATTGCACTTCTATGCATAGGCTGCAACGCCCTTGCGCAGGGTCCTCCAATTACAGCAGATAACCCTATTATGCTGGGCGGTAAGAGTTTTACCACTAAGACCTTAATGGAGATTCGGAATACCGAAAGAGGGACGGCTTTTTATGCCCCCCTTATGCTGCATTACCTGCCCACGGCCAATAGCTTGCTTGCCGTCCACCTACCCTATATGAGCTATGATTTTGAAGATATAGGATCGGGTAATGGGTTGGCAGACATTAAGCTGTTGGGGAAATACCAATTCCTCCGGAAAGATGCGATGGGTAAGACCTTCAGGATGGTACTCAAAACGAAGCAGAGCCTGCCAACCGGAAAGGAAATCGATGTCATGGGCATGAGCACCGGGATGTACGAAGGATATTACGGCATTATTTCGGGATATGAGACCCTGAAGTACGGAATTTCAACCGAAATAGGGTATAGTATGATGCCGGGAGGCACCATGGATGCTTTTGAAACACATCTTGGGTTTGGCTTACCGCTTTTAAAGCCACAGTATCCCAATAAGCAGATCAACCTGTATTTTGAGTATGCAAGCGTTTGGTTGCACGAACGTGACTGGTATCAATTACTCTACGCCCAGGGAATACAATATGCCGCTAAAACGGTCACCATTGACCTGGCCTTGCAACTACCCCTGGTACAAGATATGCCGGAAGACAGAGCTTTTAATTACAGTATCCTGATGGGTACCCGTTATACATTTTAAACAAACGAATAATAAAACGACTTTTAAATACGAATAAGATGAAAAAGATATTAGCAATACTTATGATAGCCTTGGCCGGACTTACTACTGCACAGGCCCAAGAGGGCATGGACCAGTTCCAGGTGCAGGTAGATGGGCTTGGTTGTCCTTTCTGTGCATACGGCCTGGAAAAGAAATTCAAGGAATTTAAAGGGATTAAAAACGTAGCCATCGATATTGAGACTGGCGATTTCACCTTTTCATACCCTGCCGAAAAGGCCTTAAGCCTGGACGCTGTAGAGAAGCAGGTAGAGAAAGCCGGTTATACCCCGATAGCCGGGGGCGTTACACGCAGCGACGGGACCATAGAAGCACTGCATGGAGAAAAGAATCCTGTTGCTGTCAATAGCACCAAAACGGTTAAGGGTAAAACAATGGTTTCCGGTAATTGCAGTATGTGCCAGGCGCGTATTGAAAAAGCCGCAATGGACCAGGTGGGTGTTCAGGATGCGAGCTGGGATAAGAATACCAAGATCCTGGAAGTTCAGTATGATGAAACGATGACCTCGATCCAAGCAGTTGAAGAAGCAATTGCCAGGGTGGGCCACGATACGGAACACCACAAAGCGCATAAGGAAGCTTATGAAAATTTACCGGGATGCTGCCAGTATGAAAGGATAGAGTCCAAGAAACAAAATAAGTAAACCCCCAATGGGCACGGTACATGCCGTGCCCTTTATTTTACACTAATATGATGCATAGAGTAATATACCTGGTTGCGTTCACCCTGTTGTTCGTGGCCTGTAAAGAAGAGGAAAAAGAAACTTCCTGGACATATTCAGAAACTATTGGTCTCAAGGCTATTAATCCAATAGGGCTCACCAGTACGGATGAAGGAATTTGGTTGAGTGACGGTGACCGGAATCGCCTGGTTTTGGTAGACGGGGATGGTAAGGTGGTCTCGGCAGTGGATTCGTTAGACAGGCCTATGCATATTGCCAGCCAGGACAACAAGATTTACGTGCCTACTTATGGAAACGATCAGGTGTTAAAAATTGAAAATGGCCTGGCAGAACAAATTGCCATTGCTGATTCACTGGATGCCCCGGCAGGGGTTGATATCCACGGTAAAGAAATGGCGATAGCTGACTTTTATAACCACCGTGTACTGTATTCGGACAACGGGGAGGGTTATATCTCCATTGGTCAGCAAGGGAAAAAAGACGGTCAGTTTTACTATCCTACAGACGTTCAGATCACGGATGATGAGATCTGGGTAGCGGATGCCTATAATAATCGTGTACAAATATTCGATAAATCCGGTAACTTTAAGAAGATTATTGGAGCTGATGCTAAAATGAACGCCGCCACAGGGATCTTTGTTACGGAAACCGAAGTGATGGTCACTGATTTTGAGTCAGAAAGAGTCCTGGTGTTTGACCATGATGGAAACCTGAAACAAGAATTAAGGCAAGGGGTAACCAAACCTACGGATGTCATCATCCTCAATGGAGACCTTTATATTGCGAACTATCGGAATGGTAGCCTGGTAGTATATAAGCGAACTTAAAATATGGGATAAAATGCAGCATACCTATCACATACAAGGAATGAGTTGTAAGGGCTGTCAGCAGCATGTCAAAGCCACTCTTGAGAAAATAGAGGGGGTTGATTCGGCAGTAGTTGACCTGGAAAATGCTTCGGCCAGTGTTGAGATGACTACTCATATTCCTTTTAAACGATTGGAAAAAGCATTTTTAGAAGATGGCGGGCATTACTCTATCCATAAGCCCGGCGACAGACCCGTGAAAAAGAAGGTTGATCAACCTAAGGGAGGTTCCGGTAAGTATTACTGCCCTATGCGTTGCGAAGGGGATAAGACCTACGAGAATCCCGGTGATTGCCCGGTTTGCGGGATGGACCTGGTAC
>JABDLH010000081.1 GCA_013003145.1 Flavobacteriaceae bacterium
CATCAGGAAGAAGGTTCTTTCCTTTGGCAACGATCACTCCGAGTCCCGGGCTGGCATCGATGACATAGTCATATCCCTGTGCCGCTGCAACTCTTTCTATAGCTGCTTTGGCTTTCTTAGAGATAGGCTCAAAAAGCTCGGCTTGTTTCTTCTGTAATTCCTGCTGAGCTGCTTGCTGAGCTTCACCGATATTCTTTTCAAATCCCTGAAGTTCCTGGGCTCTCTTCTGGTTTTCCTCTTCAGATTTAGCTGCGGCTTCGTTCTGGTACTGGGTGAATTTATTCTTCAACTCCGTCATGGAAGATTCGATATCTGCCCTGTACGTTTCCTGCAGCTTCTTAAGCTCTCCTTGTGCCGCCTTCATTTCTGGCATAGCTGACAACAGTTCGTTGACATTGATATGCGCAACCTTACTTTGGGCATTTACAAAACCTGTAGCGGCTACAAAAAACAATAGAACTGCTGCTACTTTCATTACGTGTTTCATGATTTCTAGTTTACTATTTGAGTGTTAATTTTAAGATTTTCAGTTTGGGTCTTTCGTTGTTGTACTATCTGTTTCCACGTTGTTCCTTTCGGCTTCCCGTGCTTTGATCCTGGCTTCCCGTTCTTCCAGTAATTTTTTCCTTCGCTCTTCGTAGGCCTTTTTGCGTTCCTCCCGGATCCGCTGTTGTTCGGCCCGCCTGTCTTCAACGGTCTTGGCCCTGGCTTCTGCGGCCTGTTCCGCGCGGTCCTGCCTCTCCTGCAGCGCCTCGCTTACTTCTTCCTCTTCATCCTCTGCTTCCAGGTCTGCAATCCGCTTGGGATCTATTTTCTTTTCCTTAGGCTTGCTCACCTTCCTGGTACGGGCAATTCCGCGTAGTACCAAGTCACTGATATCGTGCCTTTTTTCGGAGTACAACATTACAACATCCGCAGATTTATCAAAAATAAAATCATACTTTTTATTGGCTCCGATCTGCTGTACTTCGTTGAATACCTGGTCCTGTATCGGCTGTATCAACATCCGTTTCTGGAGTACCAGGTCTCCCTGTGGTCCAAAGCGGTCTTGTTGGTAATCCAGCAACTCCTTTTCCAGTATCTGTATCTCTTCTTCCCGCTCTGTGATCAGCTCGTCCGTCAACAGCACTTTCTCGGCCATCAGGTCTTTCTTCATCTGCTCCACAACGTTGCGTTGTTCCTCGATCTCCAGTTTCCATTTCTGGACCTTCTTGGCCAGTTGTTCATTGGCTTCGCGATACTCTTCTACGTTCTCAAGGATATACTCCATGTCTACGTAGCCGATACGAACACCCCTCTGTGCCATCGCGTAGAACGAGAGAAAAATCAGCAGGTATGTCAGAAGAACTTTTTGTTTCATCTCTGAATTCTTTTAGTACATAGAAAATATCGTGCCAAAAATAGTATTTATTTATAAATGAGCCTGTTAAGGTTTTTCGCCCCGGCCATATTCAGCATCAGAACTGCTGTCCTATGATAAAGTGCGTCTGCCATCCACTAGGACCTGATCCCGTGGACTGTGGCCTAAGGTCTTCATCAAAGCCGTATCCGAAATCGATTCCCAATAATCCAAAGGCTGGCATAAATATCCTTAAGCCTACCCCGGCCGATCTTTTAATCAGGAACGGATTAAACTCCTGAAAATTGTTGAACGAATTTCCGGCCTCTGTAAATACCAGTCCGTAAATAGATGCTGACGGCTTTAATGTAAGTGGGTAACGCAGTTCCAGGGAGTACTTATTGTATACGATCCCTCCTTCTTGCTGACCGGTCAAGGGATCCACGGGGGTAAGGGAATTGTTTTCATATCCCCTTAGCTGTATCGTCTCACGCCCGTCCAGGGTAAAGTTCCGTCCAAGACCGTCTCCCCCGAGGAAGAAACGCTCAAAAGGTACTTTTCCGACATCGCTGTTGTAGTTCCCCAGGAAGCCGAATTCCACATTGGTCCTCAATACCAGTTTATCAACCAGCCTGGTGTACCAATCCCCGCTGAACTTCACCTTGTAGTATTCCAGCCAGTTGAATCGTTCCTGGTCAATTGTCTCAAGTTCGTTGCTTTCTGCTTCGGTAAGGGTTAGCCCTTGCTGCTGCCTTTCTAACTGCAACGCACTGAGTTCTTCGCTGCGATCCTTAAGTGCGGCAAAATCCTTGTCACTGAAAAGGGAATATGGCGGTGTAAATTTAGCCGTGATCTCGAAATTAGATCCCGTGATCGGGTAGATACGCCCGGGTCCGGCTGAACTCCTGGAGATACCAAAAGTATAAGCCAGGGAGTTGGACTTCCCGTTTCCGAAGTTGAACAGACCGGAACGGTAATTCTGGAAATCGTATAACTGGTAGCCCACCGAATGGGATACGGTAAAGAAATCATCAGGCCATTGTACTCGTTTTGCAAGCCCTAAGGAGATCCCTGAAATAGAGAACTGCTGATCCTTGTTTACTTCAATACGCCCACTGTTACTATACGAGGCAAGGAATTGTTGTGTACGGGACAGGGACATATTGAACCGAACCGGTTTCTTTCCTCCCAACCACGGTTCAGAGAAATTAAGACTGTAGACCCGGAAGGTACGGCTGGCCTGCAGTCGCAGGGCAAAGGTCTGCCCGTCTCCCATGGGCACCGGCTTATAGGCCTCCCCGTTGAATAAGTTCTGTATGGAGAAGTTACTGAACGAAAGCCCTAGGGTTCCGATAAATCCTCCTCCACCGTATCCACCTTGCAACTCGATCTGGCTGGAGCCCGATTCTACTAAGCTATAAGCCAGGTCTACGGTACCGGAATTAGGATCGGCATTCTGTATATCGGGCTTGATCTGTTCCGCATCAAAGAAACCGAGTTGCCCCAGTTCCCGCACAGAACGTATAATATTGTCTTTGCTGTATTTCTGGCCGGGACGGGTCCTCAGTTCCCGGAAGATGACATGGTCATTGGTCTTGTCGTTCCCGGTCACGGTGACGTGGTTCAGGAAAGTCTCTTTACCTTCGATGATACGGATCTCAAAGTCGATGGTATCATTAGCCGCAGAAACCTCGACCGGGTTGATCTGTGAGAACAGGTACCCATTGTTCTGGTAGAGGTTGGTCAGGTCTTCCCCATCCGGCTTGGAGTCATCGGCAATACGTTTACGAAGCAGCACCCCGTTATAAGTGGCTCCTTGTTTAATCCCGAGCACCTGGCTGAGCTGGCGGTCCGTATACACGGTATTCCCTACAAAGTCGATTTCCCCGAAATAATATTTATCTCCCTCTTCTACATTGATCTTTACATCGATCAGGTTTTCATTCACCTTAATAATGGTATCTGAAAGTACCCGGGCATCCCGGTAACCATTCTCGGCATATTTATCGATCAGGGAAGTAAGGTCTTCCTCGAAATCGTCCCCGATGTATTTGGATTTCTTCCAGAAACGGCCAAATTGTTTTTCCTTGGTATTCTTAAGCGACTTCCTGAGGCGCTTATCGGACAACTCTTCGTTTCCTTCAATAATAATGTCACGGATCTTTACCTTCTCACCTTTGTCTACATTGATGAGCATGCGTTCCGTATTGGTATCCACCGTGTCTTTAGCCGTGATGATATTTACCTTGGTGTTCAGGTAACCCTGTTTACGGTACTTGTTCTGCAGGTAATTTTTGGTATTGGCTATAAGGCTCTTGGTGATCTTTTTACCTTTCTTTAAGTCGGTATCGTCAATGATCTCATCGGTCTTCCGCTGTTTGACACCATTGATGGTCACCGCGGAAAGTGTAGGACGCTCCTCGATCTGCAGTTCCAGGAACACCTGGTCTCCCTGCACATCTGTGATGTAGAAAGCGATATCGGAGAACAATTCCAGCCCCCATAATTTTTTGATCACTTCACTGATCTTATCCCCCGGAAGGGTGATGGGTTCTCCCACACGCAAGCCGGTATAGGTTTTCACGGTCTGCTCGTTGTAGCTCTGCAGCCCGGTCACTTCGAGGCCACCAAGGATATATTTCTTACCGTCCTCATAGGAAGTCTCCTGGGCGTATGTGAAGGTCGTAATTAAGAGGAGTAATAGGGTAATGAAGTGTTCAAGTGATATGTACTTAGTCATACCGCTAGATGAGTTGTTCGCTTGTTTTTCCAAATCTTCGTTCTCTGTTCTGGTAATTTATAATTGCCGCTACCAAATGTTGCTCATCAAAATCGGGCCAAAATACATCAATAAAGTATAACTCGGCATAGGCAATCTGCCACAGTAAAAAATTGCTGATCCGGTGCTCTCCACTGGTACGAATAAGCAGGTCTACGTCTGGTAAATTGTGCGTGTAAAGATGAGTATTTATAATTGTTTCATCAATGTTTTCGGGCGAAATTATATTATTTTTAACTTTGGTACTAATTTGCTGAACGGCCTGTTTAATCTCTTCCCGGGCACCATAGCTCAGGGCAAGGGTGAGGGTCATGGCGCTGTTCCCTGAGGTCTTATCGATCACCTCCTGCAGTTCCTTCCTGGCTTTCTTAGGAAGGGCATCCATATTCCCGATAGCATTCAGCTTTATGTTATTCTTATGCAGCGTTTTAAGTTCTTTCTTAAGCGATGACACCAGTAGTTTCATCAGGGTATCCACTTCAATTTTAGGACGGTTCCAGTTCTCGGTGGAGAAGGCATAAAGCGTAAGGTAGTCTATCCCGATCTTGGCACAATTCTCAACGGTCCTACGCACGGCATTAACCCCGTTCTCATGGCCAAAAATGCGCATCTTCCCCTGTTGTTTTGCCCATCGACCATTGCCATCCATAATGATGGCCAAGTGCTTGGGTAAACGTTCTCCGGAGATGTCTTCAATTTTATTCATGCCTATTTGCTACTCAAAACAGTCCCTGCAGGGTTTCCTGCCAAAGGTATAAGTTACAGTAATTCCAGAAAAGACGTACCAGTCGTCACTAAATATATTACCGAACCTAAACTGCTCAAAATTAGATCCTTCGGGATTGCTCCCGTCCAGGTTATCCGTAAAAGTATACCTGGCGCCTATCTCTGCCCCGACGATGATAAATTGGTTCAGCCTGCTCTTGGCACCAACGGTCATAGGGATAGAAAAGGCCCCGTCTTTCTGGTTGATGTCCCGGAATTGCCCGGTATCAAAATAATGATAACCGTATCGAAAATACGTCAGCCCGGTATACAGGTATGGCGTAAATGCAGGCCCCAATTTATGAAGATTGTACTCCACGAAATTAAACTCGAGCCCCGCCGAAGCTTCCAATACATTATTATCGACCACGTATCCCCGCTGTTGACGGGCAAATTGGTCAGACTTGGCGTCATCCATGGTGAATGAACCATAGATAAGGCTAGCCCTCCAGGCGTACCGTTTGCTCTTATTCCACTTAAAGATCCCGCCAAAGGCAGGGCCGTTAGGTAAAATAAAATTTGTCCTGCCCACTTCTCCAATGGCATTGGCCCCGCCACCAAACAGCCCAACCTCGTAGGTCTGCGCGCTAGCGGCAGTCATTACCATCATCAAAAAGAGAACAATGAGCTTCTTCATCAATCGTCAAAAGGGTGCAAATATAATATTTTCAGGCAAGGGTGCAACCGGCATTCCGGCCTTGCTTCCTGTTTGCTAAACAGCAATAAGCTCTAATTATTGTTTTGAAAAGCACCTAATTACGGCGATCCTGGCCCCAAAGCAGCTTGTTGCGGAGGGTCTTCAGGAAGCTCTCAGAAGTATATTCAATCATGCGCACCGTAAAATCAGCCCTTTTGATGGTAATCTCCCTGCCATTCTCGATGGCAGCGATACGAGAATCCAGGGAAAGCAGGTGTTGGTCTTCCCTCCCGGAGACTTTTAGCCTGATCACGGTATGATCTGCGATCACCAGCGGCCTGGCATTTAGGTTGTGTGGAGCAATGGGCGTTATAACTAAGGATTTTGCCCAGGGTGTGATCACAGGGCCACCACAGCTAAGCGAATAGCCGGTAGACCCGGTAGGTGTGGCTACGATAAGACCGTCTGCCCAGTAAGAAGTCAGGTATTCATCATTCAGGTAGGTCTCCACCGTGATCATAGATGTGGTATCCTTCCTGCTCACGGTGATCTCGTTCAGGGCAAAGTTGAAACCGTCAAATTCCGGGATCTCGGTATCGGAGATCACTTCCACCAGGCTTCGTTCCTCTATAGTATAGGCCCCGGCCACGAATTCCTGCACCACCTTGCGCACATCTTCTTTCTTAAAGGTCGAGAGGAATCCCAGTCGCCCGGTATTGACCCCGACAATAGGTATTCCCAGGTCCCGCACATAGGTGATGGCGCGCAGAATGGTCCCGTCCCCGCCAAAACTCACGAACATATCAAAATTGCTTTCCAACCCCTCGGAGGCGTTATAGGTCGGTAGAGGCGGCAGCTTATCCCCCTCTTTCAGGAGTTCGTAGAATTCTTCTTCTATACAGACCTCTGCATGGTGCTGACGCAGCTCGTCCAGTATTTCCTGTACGTATAATAAGGTGTTATTTTGGTCGGACTGGCCGTATATGGCAATTTTCATGGGGAATCAGACATTTAGGTATTTATCCAGGTAGTCCGATCTTTTTTTCAGGTCTTCCAGGAACTGGTCGTCCATATTGCCAAAAAGTATATTGTAATTGTACCGGCGGAAAGATTGCAGTACTTCGTTCATGCTCCCGGAACTGATCTTGATGGTGGTCTGCACGATGTCGTTCTGGTAATCGGAGATAAAAGCGCCGATCAGTTTGGCGTTATTACTCTCAACGATCTGGGCGATCTGGCTGAAGGAATGATCCTTGGCCCCTGTAGCGACTACCAATAGCCCACCGGGCTCATTAAAGAATGGGGTCTCTACCAGGAAATCCAGAACTTCTGCCAGGTCGTAGTACCCGATAACGGCGGCCTGCTCATCCAGTACCGGTAAGAGGTTGGCCTGGTTATCCGCAAAACATTTGAGGATATCTAACCAGGAGGCATCCTGGGGCACATGAAATGTTTCAAGGCTGTTCCGGTAATCGGCCAATTGTCCTTTTTCTTCTATGGTCCGGAAATCCTCTTCAGACAAGACACCGAGGAACTTACGGTCTTCCACAACCGCAACATGAGAAAAACCTGAACCACGGAAAAACCTCAGCACATCCTGCAAGGGAGCGCTGATGTCAAAAACATCGAGGTTATCGGAGATGTGCTCTTGTATCTTCATCACGTTCTGTTCTATTGCAAAATAACAATTTTAAAGGTCAAAAGGTGTGCCTTATTTGTATTTTTGTGCAACGAATCGCTTAAGTGTAAGGAAATGACGAAATTAAGTGTAAACATTAACAAAATTGCCACTTTGCGCAATGCAAGGGGCGGGAATGTACCGGATGTGATACAGGCTGCTAAAGACCTGGAGCGCTTCGGGGCACAGGGGATCACCATACACCCCCGACCTGATGAACGCCACATCAGGTACCAGGATGCCCGGGATCTTAAACCGGTAGTCCGGACAGAACTGAACATAGAAGGGAACCCCATAGACAAATTTACCATGCTGGTACTGGAAGTGGTACCGGCCCAGGTGACCCTGGTCCCGGACAGCCCGGATGCCATTACTTCTGATGCCGGCTGGGATACGGTTAAACACCGGGATTACCTAAAAGAAGTGATCGCCACCTTTAAAGCTAAAGGTATCCGCACTTCTATTTTTGTGGACCCCATACCGGAAATGGTAGC
>JABDLH010000060.1 GCA_013003145.1 Flavobacteriaceae bacterium
AAATTGAAGCTAAGATCAAAGAAGTCCTGCAACAGCCATTCTTTGTGGCCGGTTTACCGGACCAGGACCTTGGAGAGCAATTGGTACTCGTAGTGGAGACCGGGCAACCAGCGCAAGCACTGCAAGCATTACTGGATAAGGTCCCCGGGTTTAAGCGCTACGAGAAACCGAAAAAAATAGTGACCGTATCTCAATTTCATCGAACATCTGCCGGGAAGATCCGGAGAAAAATGATCCTTCAGGAATTATTCCCGGAATTCAAAACCAACTAACCATTTATAATTATGAATAAAGTAGTATCACTCCTTCTTTTGTTGTGTTCCATACAGTTATCTGCCCAAAACATCCTCAGTGAGGCGGATCGCGCCCGGGTTCGGGATGAGATCCTCGAAGAGCGCTTCACCCATCTCCTGCCCGAAATTATGGATGAAACGGGTATTGATATGTGGGTAGTGATCGCCCGGGAATACAATGAGGACCCGGTCATCCGGACCATGCTGCCGGCCACCTGGCTGAACGCGAGACGGCGTACCATCTTATTGTTCTACAGGAATCAGGATAAAGACACTGTAGAAAGATTAGCGGTTGCACGTTACGATGTGGGTAAGTCTATTCGCTCTGCCTGGGATAAGGAAAAAGAACCGGATCAATGGAAAAGACTGATGACCCTGATCACTGAACGAAACCCACAGAAAATTGGACTTAATTTTTCTGAAGATCACAATATTGCCGACGGGCTTGTAAAAACTGACTATGAAACTTTTATGGAGTACCTGCCCAAAAAGTTGCAGTCTCGCGTGGTTTCTGCAGAAGAACTCGCAGTACGATGGATAGAGACCAGGACGGAAAGAGAGATGGTGTTGTTTAGTCAATTGGTCAGCATCACCCATAATATCATCGCTGAGGCATTCTCTGAAGACGTAATAACTCCCGGAGTAACCACGACCACTGAAGTAGAATGGTGGATGCGTCAGAAAGTGACAGACCTAGGACTTGATACCTGGTTTCATCCCACGGTAGATGTACAGCGGTCACAGGAAGAACTCGTGGGACATCTATACTCTTTTTCCGGCAGGCCCGATGACATGGTCATCCTTCCCGGTGATCTCTTGCATTGTGATTTTGGAATCACTTACCTGGGTCTGAATACGGATTGCCAGGAATTAGCCTACGTACTCAAGCCGGGGGAAACCGGCGCCCCTTCTTTCCTGGTGGAAGCCCTGGAAGACGGGAACCGGGTACAGGATGCCCTGACATCCAATATGAAAACGGGTCTCAGCGGTAACCAGATCCTGGCTAATTCGCTCAAAGAGGCAAGGGATGCCGGGCTAAGGCCAGCAATCTATACCCACCCACTCGGTACGTACGGGCACTCGGCTGGTACCACGATCGGGATGTGGGATGCCCAGGGAGGGGTCATGAAAGATGATGGGGAGAACTATCCCTTACGGCCACGTACCGTGTATGCTATCGAGTTAAACACTACGGTGAATATCCCGGAGTGGAAACGTGATATACGGATCATGCTGGAAGAGGCCGGGTATTACGGTCCTGAAGGGTTTCGTTATGTGAACGGCCGGCAAAAAGAATTGCTTTTAATTCCCAGGCTCAATCCCTCCCAAGGAAACTAAGGAGAGATCATTAGAAGATAAAGTGCTCCGGGCTTATACCTGGAGCACTCCCATATTAAAAGGTTTCTCTATAGGCGCATGATCTGCGGCCTCTATTCCCATACTGATCCATTTTCGGGTATCCATCGGGTCTATGATGGCATCTGTCCACAGGTGGGCGGCTGCATAGTAAGGAGAAATCTGTTGATCGTAGCGGGCTTTGATCTTATCATACATCGCTTTTTCATTGGCTTCGGTGATCTTCTCACCTTTTTTCTTCAATGATGCTTTTTCTATTTGCAGCAGTACCTTGGCAGCCGAATTCCCACTCATCACAGCCAGTTCTGCACTCGGCCAGGCGAAGATGAGCCTGGGGTCATAGGCCTTTCCACACATGGCGTAATTCCCGGCTCCATAACTGTTGCCGATCACCACGGTGAATTTTGGCACCACGGAATTACTGACGGCATTCACCATCTTGGCCCCGTCCTTAATGATCCCGCCGTGTTCGCTTTTGCTGCCGACCATAAAACCGGTAACATCCTGCAGGAACACCAGGGGGATTTTTTTCTGGTTGCAGTTGGCAATAAATCGGGTCGCTTTATCCGCGCTGTCCGAGTAGATCACTCCGCCGAATTGCATTTCCCCTTTCTTGGTCTTTACGACTTTCCGCTGGTTGGCGACGATACCCACAGACCATCCATCAATTCTTGCGTAGCCGGTAAGTATAGATTTGCCGTAGCCTTCCTTATACTGTTCAAAATCTGAATTATCTACCAGGCGTTTAATCACCTCCAGCATATCATAAGGATCTGTCCTGGAAGCCGGGATGATCCCATAGATGTCCTGCGGATCCAGGCTTGGCTTTTTGGCGGCTATCCTGTTAAAACCTGCACGTACCGGGTGGCCCATTTTCCCGATCAGGTTCTTAATGGTATCCAGCGCGTGCTTATCGTCCTTGGCTTTATAATCGGTCACCCCGCTGATCTCGCAATGGGTAGTGGCGCCACCAAGGGTTTCGTTATCAATGTTTTCACCGATGGCTGCTTTGACCAGGTAGCTTCCTGCAAGGAAAATACTCCCGGTCTTTTCCACGATCAGGGCTTCATCGCTCATAATGGGCAGATAAGCTCCACCGGCCACACAACTACCCATGACCGCAGAGATCTGGGGAATTCCCATACTGCTCATCACGGCATTATTACGGAATATACGGCCAAAGTGTTCTTTGTCCGGGAAGATCTCGTCCTGCATCGGTAGGTAAACACCGGCACTATCTACGAGGTAGATGATGGGTATTCGGTTCTCAATGGCAATTTCCTGGGCCCTGAGGTTTTTCTTTGCCGTAATGGGGAACCAGGCTCCGGCTTTTACTGTGGCATCATTGGCGACAACAATACATTGCCGCTTCTGTATGTAGCCAATTTTGACTACAACCCCGGCAGAAGGACATCCCCCATGTTCTTCGTACATCCCATCCCCGGCAAAGGCGCCGATCTCAATACTCCGCTCTTTGGGGTCCAGGAGGTAATCTATACGTTCCCGGGCCGTCATTTTACCCTGGCTGTGATGTTTTTCAATGCGGCTTTTACCGCCACCCAATGCTATTTTTGATAGTTTATTTCTCAGCTCGGATACTTTGAGCTTGTTGTGGTCTTCGTTCTTATTGAAGTTCAAATCCATGCGTAATTTTCGGTTTGTCAAGTGTTGATAAAGATAAGGAGTTATATTGATTAACTTTGACCAAATTCAAACTTAGGATGAAACAGAAAATACGCTGGGGTATTATAGGCCCGGGGAAAATTGCCCATAGTTTTGCCAAGGATATGCAATTGGTGGAGGAGGCCGAATTATATGCGGTCGCCTCACGGAGCAAGGAGAAAGCCGTGGATTTTGGTGAGGCCTACGGGGCTAGCAAGGCCTTTGGTAGTTACGAGGAATTGTTTGATTGCGCAGAAGTAGATGTGGTATATATCGCCACCCCTCACATGGCACATTGTGATTGGAGTATCAAAGCCATGGAGGCGGGTAAGGCCGTGCTTTGTGAAAAGCCTCTCGGGGTTAATTCACGCGAAGTGGAATCCATGATCGAAGCTTCCAGGAAAAACAATGTATTCCTCATGGAAGCCTTATGGAGCAGGTTTAATCCCAGTATCGCCAAGGTAAAAGAATTAGTGGATGCCGGGGAATTGGGTAGCGTAAAGTACCTGCATGCCGATTTTGCCTTTTACGCCCTGGACAGGAGCGAAGAAGGCCGGCTGCTGAACCCTTCTCTTGCCGGGGGCTCACTACTGGATATAGGGATTTACCCCATATTCCTGGCCTACCTAATGATGGGTGTCCCGGATAAGGTGCTTTCTACCACCAGGAGTCATTCGACCGGAGTTGAAGTGCAGACAGCAATGATCCTTGAATACCCGCAGAGCATGGCCCTCTTATACAGCGGTCTCACTTCTCGTTCAGAGATGAAAGCTGAAATTTCGGCAAGCAGGGGAAGTTTTTATTTGCATTCGCGCTGGCATGAAAGCCAGGGCTACACCATTGATCGGTCAGGGGAGCAGGAGTATATTGAATTACCTACCATTGGAAAAGGGTATTCGCACGAAATAATGGAAGTTCACGAATGCCTGAGATCCGGCAAGACAGAATCAGCGCTCTGGTCTCATCAGAACAGCCTTGAATTGGTAGGCATCCTCGACCAGGTACGACAGCAAAATGACCTTTTGTTCCCATTTGAAGCATAAAGTTGTGGCTTCGAGCCTGTAAATATGGGATATTTTACGATATTTGAGCCCTTCCAAAACTAACTACTATGGGTATGAATAAGAACACAGTGCTGGCCTGGGCCACCTTTATAATGATCATTGTCGGCTTATTAATGATAGGCCTTGGCGCATTCATCTACGATGAAGTGGCAGGTTGGGGATTTGTGGCTATCGGTGTCGGTTTCTTCGCCGTTGCCTGGGTTTTTAACGCGCTTAAGGGCCGGGTTTAATCCGCCACTATTTTAGCAGGTTCTTGCGACCATTATTTTAAACTATCACTTTAATTGACACAATTTATAAATCTATATGTCAGACGATAAGAAAGTAATTTTTTCTATGTCCGGGGTCACTAAGACCTACAAGAATGCTAACACCCCGGTGCTGAAGAACATCTATCTCAGCTTCTTTTACGGGGCTAAGATCGGTATTCTCGGACTCAACGGTTCGGGTAAGTCAACCCTTTTACGAATCATTGCCGGGGAAGATAAAAATTTCCAGGGAGACGTAGTCTTCTCACCGGGTTACCGTGTAGGTTACCTGGCCCAGGAACCAGACCTGGACGAGTCTAAAACGGTCTTGGAAGTTGTTAAGGAAGGTGTTGCCGAAACCGTTGCCATCCTGGACGAATACAACAAGATCAACGATATGTTTGGTCTGCCCGAAGTTTACGAGGATGCTGATAAGATGCAGAAGCTGATGGACAAGCAGGCTGCGCTGCAGGACCAGATCGATGCAGCAAATGCCTGGGAACTGGATACTAAACTGGAAATTGCCATGGATGCCTTGCGCACCCCGGAGGCAGACAAGAAGATAGCGGTATTATCCGGTGGAGAAAGACGCCGTGTAGCGCTCTGCAGGTTATTATTACAAGAACCTGAGATCCTTTTACTGGATGAGCCTACCAACCACCTTGATGCCGAATCGGTACATTGGTTAGAGCATCACCTGGCCGGGTATAAGGGCACGGTGATCGCGGTTACTCACGACCGCTATTTCCTGGATAATGTTGCAGGATGGATCCTGGAACTGGACCGAGGGGAAGGAATACCCTGGAAAGGCAACTACAGCAGCTGGCTGGATCAGAAATCAAAACGCCTGGCGCAGGAGAACAAACAGGCGTCTAAAAGACAGAAAACCCTGGAGCGAGAGCTAGAATGGGTGAGGCAGGGAGCAAAGGGACGGCAGACAAAGCAAAAAGCCCGTCTCAAGAATTACGACAAGCTGCTGAGCCAGGACCAGAAACAATTGGATGAAAAACTGGAGATATACATCCCCAACGGCCCAAGGCTGGGGATCAATGTGATCGATGCCAATGGGGTGAGCAAGGCGTATGGCGATAAGCTGTTATACGAAGACCTTAACTTCACCCTGCCACAGGCCGGGATCGTCGGGATTATAGGTCCTAACGGAGCGGGTAAGACAACCATCTTCCGAATGATCATGGGTGAAGAAACTCCGGATAAAGGAGAATTCAAGGTAGGGGAGACCGCTAAGATCGCCTATGTAGATCAAAGTCATTCCAATATTGACCCGGAGAAAACGATCTGGGAAAATTTCAGTGACGGGCAAGAACTGGTCATGATGGGAGGAAGGCAGGTGAACTCTAGGGCTTACCTTAGTCGTTTCAATTTCTCAGGCAGCGAACAGAATAAGAAAGTGAATATGTTGTCTGGTGGAGAACGCAACAGGCTGCACCTGGCGATGACACTTAAGGAAGAAGGGAACGTACTCCTATTGGATGAGCCTACCAACGACCTGGATGTGAATACCCTGAGAGCCCTGGAAGAAGGTCTTGAAAATTTTGCAGGCTGTGCAGCGATTATTTCTCACGACCGTTGGTTCCTGGATCGTATCTGTACCCATATCCTCGCTTTTGAAGGAAATTCGCAGGTGTATTTCTTTGAAGGATCATTCTCGGATTACGAGGAGAACAGGAAGAAAAGGCTGGGCGCTGACATTATGCCAAAAAGGATCAAGTACAAGAAACTGATTCGTTGATCTAAAATTGATAAACTAAAAAAGGACGGCTGTTGTGCCGTCCTTTTTTGTTTCCAGTGGTCAATTTAAAAAGGTTCTGCCGGGTACCAGTCCAGTTGTATCACTTCTATCCCGGAATCCCCCTTATTGACAAGTTCTTTGAACCTGGAGACATCACTGACGTCCGGACGGCCCCTGTAGTGGTAGGGATAAACCTGTTTTGGTTTAAACTCGACCACAGCATCAGCCGCCTTTTCAACGGTCATGGTATAAGGGAGGTTCATACAGATGAAGGCCTTATCGATATTTTTAAGGCTCCTCATCTCGGATATATCTTCGGTATCCCCGGAAAAGTAAACTCGCTCACCCTTATAAC
>JABDLH010000061.1 GCA_013003145.1 Flavobacteriaceae bacterium
GTTAAACGATCCCGAACTGATATTGGCTGATGAGCCCACGGGTAACCTGGATCCGCAAACCAGTGTGGAAGTGATGAAGGTACTACAGGATATCAATAAATCCGGTCGCACAATACTTATGGCTACCCATGATTATGCACTACTATTGAAATACCCCTCAAAAACGCTGAAGTGCGATGGCAACAAGGTGTTTGAAGTGGTACAGAAGGCTGTCTGAGCAATATTGATGTATTTTCTTACATTTACTGCGCTAACCCGGACTAAGCTGATATGATCCTAAAAAAATTGATCCATCGCCCGGATCGGAAAGTACATCCCCTGATCGGGCTGCTGTTATTCAGTATATCGGTCATCTTGATGGTGATTACCGGCCCTTTCGGATTTCTATACGGCATTTTTCACAGCCTGTTCCACAAGGGCATCAAAGGATTGGGAGAATATCTCCTGCAGGTAGCCATCTCCATTGATCAGCTGGGCAATGTGCTTATGCAGCACCTGCTTAATGTGCTTTGGATGAGAAGGGGTGGCTATCCATTTGGAAACCGGGATGAAACCATATCCAGTGCCTTGGGTCGAAATAAGGAACTGAGCCGCTTAACTGTATTTGGTCGCGCTATAGACCGCTTGCTCGACCTCATTGACCCCAATCACAGCCTGAATTCTATCGATTACTATATAGAGCCCAGCCCGGGAACGGTTGACCGCCTGGTCTGGATCCATATCCGGCAGGGCAAATTACTTACGTTGAAATTTAAGGAACACGAGGAGCTCGATTTACCGGGGGGCCGGCGAATTCCAAGCAGGTCTGATGCTGCCAACCTCAAAAACCTTCTGGAACTGGAACTTGGAGTTGAACCCGTTATGAACTCCCTGACGTACTTCCATACTTTTGAAGATTCTGCAGAGAAGGTGAGTTCCGGAACCACATTAAGACAAACCTGTTACACTGCCGATTATAAAGGGGATATACAGCCACATCCCTCCGTACAGTCGGTAATTTGGCTGGGAAAAGAAGAATTAGAAAAACTTTCCGTGTCGGGCCGGGTAATTGGCCATTTCCTGGTATCACAGGGACTATTGACCTAATATCCCTGTTAAGAACGTTCAAGAATTTGATTATTTTTACGTTTATTGTTCAAAAAAGAAGACAATTATGGAAGTCCTAGGGATTGATATTGGAGGTTCGGGAATTAAAGGAGCCCTGATCGATATGAAAACAGGGGAAATGCTGACCGAGCGTCACCGGATCCCAACTCCAAAATCGAGAAAACCCGAGGCCATGGCTGAAGTGGTGGCCCAAATTGTCAATCATTTTGATTATAAAGGCCCTGTAGGCTGTGGCTTTCCCACGGTTATCAAGAACGGGGTCTGTAAGTCTCACGGGAATCTTCATCCTTCCTGGGACGGTGTAAATGTAGAGGCACTTTTTGAAAGGGTTACCGGGAACGAATTTACGGTGATCAATGATGCTGATGCAGCCGGTTATGCGGTAATGAATTATGGCAGCGGACAGGGGGAAGACGGTTTTGTGGTCATCATTACCATCGGCACCGGTTTAGGCAGCGGCGCTTTTTTCAATGGAAAACTGATCCCGAATTTTGAATTGGGACAAATACCTTACAAGAAATTTGATAAGATAGAAACCTGGGCTGCCGGTTCGGCAAAAGACCGGGAAGACCTGAGCTATAAGAAATGGGGAAAACGATTTAACCGATTCCTGGAACTGGTTGAGCTTATTGTGGCCCCGGACCTTATTTTCCTTGGGGGTGGAGCGTCTAAGGACTTTGATGAATACAAGAAACAGATTAAAATAGAAACGCCGGTGGTACCAGCCAGGTTACAAAACCATGCGGGTATCATCGGCGCTGCTACAGCGGGACTCCGGTTTAAAAAAGAATGTATCCGGACTCCTGTCTAACGTAATCTTAGACTGCTTTATTCCTCTTCCTGTCTACTTCTTTCAGGTGAATTTTACGGAGACGTAAGTGCTTAGGCGTTACCTCTACGTATTCATCCTTTTGAATGTATTCCAGGGCTTCCTCCAGTGAGAATTTCACCGCAGGAACAATTTTTGCTTTATCATCCGCACCGGAGGAACGAACGTTAGATAGCTTTTTAGTCTTGGTCACGTTGACCGTCATATCATCACCACGCGAGTTTTCACCAATTACCTGGCCTTCGTAGATCTCTTCTCCCGGATCAACAAAGAAACGTCCACGTTCCTGTAGTTTATCGATAGAGTAAGGAATTGCCTTCCCGTTCTCCATAGAGATCAATGATCCGTTCTGCCTCTGGGGAATATCACCTTTCATCGGCTGGTACTCCAGGAACCTGTGTGCCATGATGGCTTCACCTGCGGTTGCTGTCAGCAACTGGTTTCGCAACCCGATAATACCCCGGGAAGGAATCTGGAACTCGATGACCATACGCTCTCCACGAGCTTCCATCTTAGTCATTTCTCCTTTACGAACCGATACCATTTCTACTGCCCTACCCGATACTTCTTCCGGAAGGTCTATCGTCAGGTGCTCTATCGGCTCACAAGCCACTCCATCAATCTTCTTGATAATAACCTGTGGTTGCCCGATCTGTAATTCGTAGCCTTCTCTCCTCATGGTTTCGATCAATACAGAAAGGTGCAATACCCCACGACCGAATACCATAAATTTATCGGCACTGTCTGTTTCGTTAACCCTTAAAGCAAGGTTCTTCTCCAACTCCCTTTCCAGGCGTTCCTTAATGTGACGAGAGGTCACAAACTTACCGTCTTTTCCAAAGAAGGGACTGTCGTTTATCGTAAAGAGCATACTCATAGTAGGCTCATCAATAGCAATAGTTTTAAGTGCTTCCGGGTTCTCCAGGTCTGCTACGGTATCCCCGATATCAAAACCTTCTAAACCGGTAATTGCACATATATCACCCGCTTGTACTTCGTCTACTTTGATACGGCCAAGGCCTTCAAATGTAAAAAGTTCCTTGATGCGCGATTTAACAATCTTGCCATCCCTCTTCACCAATGAAACCTGCTGACCTTCTTTCAGGACACCACGTTGCAAACGACCAATAGCGATACGGCCGGTAAATGAAGAGTAATCCAGGGAGGTGATCAGTAATTGAGTGTTCCCTTCGGTTGTTTTGAATTCCGGGATGTGATCCACAACCATTTCCAGGAGCGGCTCAATAGAATCGGTTTGATTCTTCCAGTCTTCGCTCATCCAGTTATTCTTGGCAGAACCATAAACAACAGGGAAATCCAGCTGCCACTCTTCGGCACCCAGCTCGAACATCAGGTCGAATACTTTTTCGTGTACCTCTTCAGGGGTACAGTTCTCCTTATCCACTTTATTCACTACCACGCATGGCTTAAGACCAAGGTCTATAGCTTTCTGCAATACAAATCGAGTCTGTGGCATAGGACCCTCAAAGGCATCCACCAACAAAAGAACACCATCGGCCATGTTGAGTACGCGTTCTACCTCACCACCAAAATCGGCGTGACCAGGGGTATCGATAATATTGATCTTAGTATCCTTGTAAACTACAGAAACGTTTTTAGAAACGATGGTAATACCGCGTTCCCGTTCCAGGTCATTATTATCAAGAATAAGCTCACCGGTCTTTTCGTTGTCACGAAATAAGCGGCAATAGTGTAAGATCTTATCGACCAGGGTAGTCTTCCCGTGGTCAACGTGGGCAATAATTGCAATGTTTTTTGTTTTGGACATAGCCTTAATTTAAGCGCGCAAAGATAGTCAAAAACAATTCAGTACAAGCATCGACCCGGAAATTTGTCAAAGACTTAACTAATTGAGTGTCAACACCTATGAATGTTCATCTGCGGAAGGCCCGTAGGTAGCGGGAACAGATTCATCCAGAAGCCTGAGGTAAACGCCCAGTTGGGCCCTGTGATGGGGCAGTTGGTTCATCACGGACCGCAATACTTTGTATTTCTTATCCACCCAGATGGTTTTGCCGCCCATAAGCATCCGCCATTCCTTATCGGTATATTCGGAATCTTCTTTCTGAAGGGAGGCCTTGGCGTTCTTTTCATTCTCACGGAGTTTGCCTACCATCACCTCGACGGAATCGTCCATGGGTTCTTTATAATCATCCATGGAGATCTCGTCGGTTTCCATGGTTCCGGAGATCCAACTGGGTATTTCTGCCAGGTGGCTTCCCAGTTGCCGAAAGGTCATGGATTTGTTGTGGGGTTTCCAGTCCAGTTTATCTGCGGGTATACGTTTGAGGAATTTCTCGGTCAGGGCAACCTCTTCCTCCAGTTCGGGAATAAGAATTTCTTTGAATTTCATGGCTATGGCTTTACTTAAAATTACGAAAAATAGGTATAGCAAAAGTTAATTATCGATCCTTTCTTTCTCCTCTTCAAGCCCTGTTTTTCGCTTCCTTGCTTTTGCAATTTCATCACGCCCAAAATCATAGGTCAGGCTAAAGGCAACATTCCTACTATCACTACCCCCACTACCGTCGATGAATAATTCCCCAAAACGTGTGGATCCACTCCAGGGCGAAGTAAAGAGCACATCGTTAAAGGCCAGGCGGGCCGTCATCTTATCATTGAGCATCTTCTTCTGGAAGGCAAGGTTAAGGGAGCCCAGGGCTTTTGTCTGGTAGGTTCCTCCCCAGACCGAAGGAGAGCTGTACCAACCCGAAACCTCCATACGCATACTGGGGCTTAATGTAAAGGTGTTCTGGGCGTAGAGGCTCAGCGTTTCCTGTTTTACCGGGAGGAATTCCGGGCTATTGGCCTTATAAT
>JABDLH010000089.1 GCA_013003145.1 Flavobacteriaceae bacterium
AGCTTCATTATAATAGTGCAGTTTGAATGACGAAAATACAATATTTACACATCTTCAATCCAGCTTCTGTTTCATCATCCAATCGTATAAAGCCTCCGTCTGATAGGCCTGTATCCAGGAGTCATGACCAACGCCTTCATAGACCGTAAAAGTGACATCGTATCCCATTTGTTTTAAAGCGGCGACCATCGCCTCAGACTCCGAAAAGGGGATGGATCGATCTTCGGTGCCATGAAAGACCCAGATAGGTAAGTCTCTATTGATCCAGGAGGCATAGGGTACCGGGGCCATACCACAAACGACGGCCAGGGCAGCAAATCGATCAGGGTACTGTACCGCCATTTCCCAGGCTGCACTTCCACCCCTGCTCAGCCCTGAGAGGTAGATCCTTTTTGGATCCACGCGGTATTGGGTCATCACAGTGTCAAGCAATTTCATCACTGCACGAACATTCCACCATTGTTTTTTATGGGGATTCTGAGGGGCCAGCACCATAAAGGGAAACTGCTTCCCCTCGGCCAGCATTTTAGGCGGACCGTTCTTTTTCAACACCGCCAGACTATCCCCGGACTCCCCTCCCCCGTGGAGAAAAAGCAATAAGGGGAACAGTTCCCTTTCATTTTTCTCATAGGTTTCGGGAAAGTAGAGATAGTACTGGAGATTTTCCCTGATCAGGGTCTCTTCTTCCCCCTCAATGAGCTGTTTTTGGGCACTACAAGAGGTAAATATCATCAGAAAAATCCCTAGTAATATCTTAATTGACAGGTTGTTATACATTTTTTGAGTTTCCATTTATTTAATCATCGTTTAATCGTTAAATAAGCCTGTTACACATTCACAATCTAAAGTTATAGCGAACTTTCAATAAGATCTGTTCATTCTGAAGTGTCCACCGGTCCGTTATATCATTAAATGTATTGTGGTTAAAAACAAGGAATACATCTCCCAGAGGCGAAAAGATCCAGTGGATACGGGCATTGATTCCTAGTATTCTGCTATCTGTATCGTACTGCACATAACTGTTGAGTTGCAGGTCTGAGGTAACATTAAAACGAATCCGTGTGCCGATAAGCGTCTGATCAAAATCTCCGAAGGGCAGCCTGCCTATATTTCGTAGACCGTTAAATTCAAATCCAAGCAGGGAAGTGGGGTTCCAGTTCAATTCAAGTCTCAATTCATCCAGGGTACCGTCATAAAAACTACCAAACCACCAGGTAGCCTGCCCGTTCAATCGTCTCTTGGGCGCAAACTCGGCTTCGAGGCGATACCGCATAAAATTATATTTCCCTGCAGGTATGATCACATTGTCTGCAATTTCAAAAGGCACCAGGATATTTTCCCCTGCGGGCCTTACATTCATTTCTATACGGTCCCCACTTTCCAATCGCCAGTTGACAGGGGCAGTAAATACGCTGTAGGATTGCCATTCCTCCCCTATGCCTTTGATATAGGTTAGAAAGAATTGATGGAACATCTGTCGCACCAGCGGCCATTTTGGCCTTGGAGCATAAATCGATCCTATATTGATGGAACTAATGCCCTTCCGTGGAACAAAGCCCAGCGATGGGTCGAAGAACTCACCGATCCGGGCATAGGTTAAGGAAAGGTCCCATTTATCATTGGGGTAGTCTATTTTGAACCCGAATGCCGAACGATCATCACTGAGGTCTTCCCGGTCTGTATACAGTGCCCAGGCACCGGCAATAAAGTTTTTGTTTCCATTGAAACGGGTGGTCTGGTAAGTAAAATCAAGGCCCGACATAAAACTGCCCTCCCTCCCTGATGGATCGCCAAAAGAGGTGATCATGCCCACCGTACTTTCTTTGAAAATGTTCCGGCGAACCCGCATTACCCCCATGGTTGTAGCGTCATAGGAGGTCCCATCTTCATCAAAGGAGTTTGTTCTGATCCCGAGGCCCCCAAAGGCCGTATTTCCTATTCTGCCGTTTATTTTACCTCCGAACATAATGGGCACCTGACTATTCCCAAAGAGCCCGATCCTTCGGCTAAAGAATGGGAGAACGGTCCTGTTTCCCGTTCCAAAACCAAATTCAAATATGTCGGAGCCTTCGAGAAAGAACGTCCTTTTTTCAGGAAAAAAGAGCGGAAAGCGAGTGAGGTTGGTCTGCCGGGTGTCTACCTCGGTTTCGGCAAAATCGGTATTTACGGTAAGGGTTGCCAGCACATTGGCACCCAATCGCTGACTGGCATCCAGGCTTGTGGCCATATCTACGATTGCGGCCCCGTCTTCCCCAACCTTATTCATGGAGCCCACAAGGGAGGGTCTGATATTCGCTCCTATGCCATAGTTAAAAATCGGCAGATTGGTGAGTAATCCGGCCCGGCTGGTCTGCCCGAAGAACTGATCCCGCTGTACATTGGCCCAGCGGATGGTCTCCTGATTCCGTTGAATACGCCTTTCTATATTAAATCCCCATTCTCTAAGGCTTTTATCAAAGTAGATACTCTGGATGGGGAGTATGATCTCTGCCACCCATCCCTCTTCATTGATGCTAACCCGAGCATTCCAGATGGCATCCCAGTCCTCATTCTCAGACTCGCCCCTGTTGGAGACCAGGGCATCGTAACGCGCTGCATTCGCATTTACGGCCAGAATATAACCGGATTGGCCGTCAAGGAAGGGATCTAAAATTACTTTTATGTGGTCCTCCTCAGATATATCGGTATCCCGTAATTTGGAGAAACGCACGATCTTATCGGGTTCGGGATCAAAACACTGAATCCCAATGATCACTGCCTTTTCGTCAACCAGAACGCGAACCAAGGTTTCGGCGGAGGGGGTTCCTTTTTCAATGGGAACTGTGGTCTGGAACCCAGTTAGGGAGGGAGCATTTTTCCATGCCTCTTCATCCAGATAGCCATCGATCTGGATCTCTCCTATGAACCTGCCGGCAGCGAGAGAAGGTCTGGCCTCCTCCTGTCCCAGTATGTTGCTTGTAAAGAGTCCGGAGAAAATAAAGAAAAAGAGGATTCTGATCACCGGCTAATTCTTGAGAGGTTGAACCTAAAGATAAGGGAATCTACCTCAATGCAGATACATTAAATGAGCTGTTTTTCGGCAAAATCAGCAGCAGCTTTCACTACATTCTCATAACTGCGTTTTAATGCTTCCTTAAGATTGGGCATATCACGAGAAACGGAAACCCAGTAAGCTAATCCTAATTTCTCAGCGGTGCTTTCGGAGATCTCAATACTACCACAAAAAGCGGCAACTGGAATTCCAAATTTTTTAGCTGTATCCAGGACTCCCTGTATCGCTTTCCCCGATAAGGTCTGATCATCCAGCTTTCCCTCCCCGGTAATGATCCAGTCGGCCCCTTTTATAA
>JABDLH010000098.1 GCA_013003145.1 Flavobacteriaceae bacterium
AAGGCATATTGCAGCATCAGGTATTTACAATGGCGGTTCAGTCCGGTGCCTTGCGCAGCCTTTTCCAGCCAGGTCCACCCGATATCCAGTCGTTTGTCTTTTAAGGAGATATTTCCAAAACTACTGCTGCCTACTATTTTCCCCGCTTCTTTGTCAAAGATGACAAAAGGATAACGCCTGCCTGCATCCCTTTCCTTTAAAGCCACACTAATGTAATCCAGCAGGTCTTTTTCGGTACCGAAGGGTGAAGGGGAGTAGCGCAGCAGCCCGGGATGCTTCAGAGCAATGGGTAATAAATCGGCCAGGTGTTCTTGCTTCAAGGGAGACAGTTGTACCCTGCTGTTCTCCAGGATGATTTCTTTGGTCAGATCCATACGGAAATATATTAAAAAGGACCGGTATAGCTGTTGCCAGACCGGTCCTTGTTCAATGCAAATAAGGAGGGAGTAATTATTTCTCCGTTTCCAGGAAATCTTCAAAGGTTTTTAACTCCTCCAGCTCTACTTTCCTCAGTAGTTTATCCAATTCAGCCTTAGCCTTTGTAAAGCGTTCTGTAATCAGTTCTAAATTCTGAAGGTCTGCCTTGGTCGGTTTGTCATAACTGCTGGCGACCTTACTATACAGGGCGGTCATCTTTTCTCGCAATTGTGGTTCTGCGGCCCCGACATAGTTGTCCCCGGTAGTGATAACCAGGGTTTCTTTCAGCTGCTGTAATTTAGTGTTCAGCTTCTTATTGTTAGTGGCTTCTGCTTTTTCCTGTGCCGCATCCAGGGTATATACCGAGTAAGCAAGTTCCTGTACCATGTTGTATAATTGCATGGTGACCTTGTTCTTCATATCGCGTTCAGCAGGAGTAAGTCCTGAATCCTCATCGTACTTCAGTTCAAAAGTCTGCTCATAGGTGTCCTTTCCTTTGCTTATCACGGCTTTGTAGGTGCCTGCTGCTACCCTAGGGGCAGTGAATCCCTGAAAAGACAGGGTTTTTCCTTTGGCAACTTTAGGATTTTTATGGATGTATCCCCAATTGACAATATTGATCCCTTTAGATTTGCCGGGTCCCATTTCAGCGATCTTATTACCCTCCATATCCTGGATTTCCATGACCATTTTACCGAAAGTGTGGCGTTTTTTAAGGTAATATTTGATCTGGGCATCTTTAGTACTATTCCTGCCCACGAATTGGGTCTCGGTGCCAAAATTACCACTAAAGGCATTTTCATCGTCCATCACCGTAGGTCGGCTATTGAAAAAATGAAAGTTCTTCTGCAGGACCTCGTTGTTGATTTCCCTCAGGGGTGAGATGTCATCAATGATGATTACTCCCCTTCCATGGGTACCCATCACCAGGTCCTTTGTCGTCTTTTGAAGATCGATAAAATGTACGGCCACGGAGGGCATATTATTCGTGAATTTAGTCCAGCTGAGTCCACCATCCAGGGTGATGAACAAGCCGAATTCCGTGCCCAGGAACAGCAGGTCAGGGTTCTCGTAATCCTCCTGTATATTCCGGGCGAAGCCATGGACATCCCCGGTGATGATGGATTTCCAGCTCTGCCCGTAATCCGTGGTCTTATAAGCATAGGGATTCATATCGTTCATCGTATGCCCGTCAAAAACAGCATAGGCTGTACCCTTGTCAAAGACACTGGGTTCTATGTGGTAGGACCAGGTATTTGCCGGTAATCCCGGGATATTGGAGACGGTATTGGTCCAGCTTTTACCGCCGTCCTTAGTGACCTGCACATTGCCATCATCCGTGCCTACCCAGATCACCTTCTCATCCAGGGGTGACTCTGCAATGGTAAAAATAGTAGTATGGTTCTCTGCGCCCGAATTATCCATGGACAAGCCACCGGAATCTTCCTGCATCTGTTTGCTGGGATCGTTAGTGGTCAGATCAGGGGAAATGATCTCCCAGCTGTCTCCCATGTCTTCCGATCTGTGTACAAACTGGCTTCCCATATAAAAACGATCGGGCTGGTGGTTGCTTACGGCCATAGGGGCGTTCCAGTTAAAGCGAAGCTTGGGGGTGCCCTCGGTAGGTTGCGGCTGAATGGTCTTGGTCAGTTTTCGATCCACGTCATATCGCCAGACATTTTCCGCACCCTGCATCTCTGAATAAATGATATTCTTAGTCGGATGTTTCAGCACCCTGAATCCATCTCCTGCGCCGACAGAATTCCAGTCCCGTGCCTCAACACCCCCGGGAGAGGAGGAAGGGCCATACCAGGAACCATTGTCCTGCAGGCCGCCATAGACATTGTAAGGGGTGGCATCATCCACGCTGATATGGTAGAACTGGGATAAGGGCATATTTTCCACGATCTCCATGGTGGTGCCACCATTCCAGCTACGGTAAACACCCCCGTCTGTTCCCACGTACATTACGTCAGAATCCTCAATACTGAAGACGACATCGTGAATATCGCTGTGCATATTTCCAAGATTCTTAAACGTCTTTCCCCCGTCCCTGGAAATTGACCCGCTTAGGCCACCTTTGACTACTACGTTTTCATCCTTGGGATCCACGACGATACGTGAAAAATAAAAGGGTCTTACAGTAATGCCGAAATCATTGTTCAGTTGTTCCCAGCTCTCACCGGCATTGTCACTCCTGTACAGCCCTTTTCTCTCGTCCTTTTCGGCCTCGATCACCGTGTATAATACATCCGGGTTGGAGGGGGCAACAGCAATGGCCAAACGACCCAGGTCTCCTTCCGGGAATCCATTGTGGATTTTATTCCAGTTGGCACCGCCATCAGTAGATTTATAAAGTGCACTTTGATCTCCCCCGGAAGAAAAGGACCAGCCGGTACGCCGGAATTCCCACATGGATGCATACAGCGTTCCCGGATCCCTGGGATCTATTGCGAGGTCTGCACAGCCGGTAGCAGGCCCCACGTATAAAATTTTATTCCAGCTTTCTCCTCCATCTACGGATTTGAACACCCCGCGCTCTTCGTTATCTCCCCAGAGTGCGCCCAGTACGCCCACGTAGATCTCCTGGGAATTTTCCGGGTTGACGATGATATTTGCAATACGCTCAGAATGGTCAAAACCGATCTTTTTCCAGTTTGCGCCACCATCCGTAGTTTTATACAGCCCATCACCGATGGTAACACTATTCCGGGTCCAGGTCTCCCCGGTGCCCACATATACAGTGTTATCCGGATCATTAGGATCTACAGCTATAGCGCCAATTGATTGTGGATGTTCATCGAAAATTGGGGTGAATGTTGTTCCGGCATTATTAGATTTCCACAATCCACCACCGGCAGCACCTGCATAGATGATCCTGCTATCTGTGGGGTGAACTTCCATATCATTGATTCGGCCGCTCATCACTGCAGGGCCAATATGCCTTGCTGTCAGGTCACCGAAAATGCCATCGGCAACAATGGTGTCATTGGTTACTTCCTGCGCCTGGCACGGAAGTAACAGCCCTGCTCCTAGCAGGGAAAGAAGTAATATTCTCATGGATGGTGTTTAAATAAAAAAAGACCCTGTAGAAAGGGTCTTTTTGGGTTGATCTAGTTTTTTTCTTCGCTGATCTCTTCGGGAAATTCAAAAGCACTGTCCTCAACGGAGGGATTCAGTACAATGGTCTCTATCGTCAATGGGCTGGATTGCCCGTCTTTTAACCCCTGTGTCATGGAGAAGGGAAAATAGATCCCGTCTACTTCCTGGTAATCACTCATAGTGATCTCCTGTGTCATCCCCTTGCCCTGCCCGGCTTTGATCTCGGACTGTATAGCGATAGGGATATAATTTTCAGTGTCAAAGAAGTAATAGGTTACATCTTCTTCCTGCTTCCCATCAATGGTAAGTGGTTCTTTGACCAGCTTGATCTTGAAAGTTTCGGTGCCGTCAATTTCTTCTTTTCCCAGCAGCTCTACCGTATACCCCTTGTCCTTATAGTCCAAAAAGGCATCCGGGAAATCATTGCTGTTCAGCTTAAAATTCTCCGTGCTTTCCGCATCGCTTTTTTCAGCTTTCAGGGTCATGAAGTTATGGCCCCACAGGGTTTCCCCATCAAATACGCCTTGTTTGATCTCTTTCCCCTGGAAATTAATTACGGTCATCTGCCGCCCGTCCTTTAACTGGACGATCTCCAGTGGAATTTCCATTCCCTGTTGGTTGACCTTGGCCGTCATTTTCATCCCTTCCAGGCTTTTCAACTTCTCTTCTCCACCGATATTTTCAAAATAGGTGTCGATAATTTCATCGGCTGTCTGTGCCTGGGCAGGCATTGCTGCAACGAAGAATATAAGAGCAGCAATCAATTTAAATGTTCTCATAGTAACTTTTTTGAAAGGAAATAATTTTCCTATTGGTATCTAATATACCTCAAAAGTTACATGAAATCTAGGTTAAATTCTTTTCCAGGACCAGATTTTTGTAATCTTCCATGCTTTTAAGAACGATTTCTTTGGCCACTTTAGCATCCTGGAAGTCTTCAACCAGTACAGTTTTGTTCTCCAATTTCTTATAATCTTCAAAGAAATTCTGAAGTTCCTGGAAGAAATGTACGGGCAGTTCAGAGATATCCTCAATGTGATTTACACTCATATCGTTGGTAGCAACCGCGATGATCTTATCATCGGCCTCTCCCTCGTCAAGCATGCGCATCACACCGATCACATTGGCAGATACTATACACATGGGAACAATATTGATCCTTGAAAGAACTAATATATCCAGGGGATCCTTGTCATCGCAATAGGTTTGCGGAATAAAACCGTAATTCGCAGGATAGTACATAGAGGAGTACAATACCCTGTCCATCATCAGTAAGCCGGACTCCTTGTCCAGCTCGTACTTGGCCCTGGTTTCCCGGGGGATTTCAATGATGCCGTTGACAACGTCCGGGGCGTTTTTTCCAATATTGACCTTATGCCAGGGATTCTGATGATCTTTCATGAGATTTCTTTTAATGCGAATTTTTTAAAAATAGGAAATTAATCCATTGGTATCCAGCAGTTTATAATTGCAGCGGGATGATGTTTTGTAAACTTTTATCAAAGCCTTCAACCGTGATCCATTTCTATAAGCTGTGGTGCAGGCTGAGTTGTAGCTGGTTCTTACTGATATTATCGGTAATCTGGCGCATAACACCAAATTGTACCTTCAGATTATTCTTGATGGAATACCCAAGAGCCGCATATGAACGGTTCCTGTCAAATAGTTCTACGCTTCGGCCTTCGCCTATGCTTCTTTCCCCGTTAATGAACAATTCGTTATAAAGAGCCAGGTATACTGCTCCCTGGTCCAGGTTGGCCTGGTTAAAAGGAATGTTTACAAAAAGGTTATAGCGGTACCGGGTGCGGAAATCCTGGTTTTCTACAAATCGCTGCTCGTAACGGAAGCGGTGTTTTAAAAAGATTCGCTGCCCGATCTGACCAGGGAGAAGTGCTTCCTGGTATATCCTGCTTTCAGTGGTCTTAGCGTCACTGTCGCCAAAAGTACCTGTAGTGATATGACCGTACCCCAGGGTTAATAAAAGGTCTGTATTTTCTGGTTGGTAAGTAACACCACCTCTTAACAGTAACTGCTCCAGGTCTCCTCCGAGGTCCCAGTTCCTGTATTGGACATCTCCCTGTAAACCAAATTTACTCTCTTTAAAATCGGTATTCCAGAAATACATGTACCAGGCACCGTATTGGGATTCATCCACCTGGGCAGAAGACTGGGTGGGTATACTGAATAATATAAGCGTCAATAGTGTCAGGAGCGATATCCTCATAGTCATATTCATTTTTGTTCGGAATTTCAGCACCGGGATGCTGTAGATCACTTTTTAAATTCGGGCTGCAAAAGTAAGTTTATACGGGCATATAATCAAATCGTAGGGCAGCTATCTGCTATTGCGTTTGCGCAGGTATACTATTCAGGGTGAATCCAATGAACAGTTGCTAATCTTAAGTATGCGGCTCCGGGTGTGATGCCACCGATGACAAAAAACTAAAATCACAAACCGTCACTTGGCGTAATGCAATAGGGTTACTGCTGTATTTCTATTTGAGAATACCGGGCAAAAGTATGGGAGGGATGGGAAAAACAGGTGCCTAATCCACCAAGGGATTGCCTGCATCTCTCTATTATGAGGAGTCCTTTAAAACGAAACCTACTAACCGACTAATCTCCGAAGAAGAGCCGGATATCCTCTGAAAGTTTTGTAAAATCTTCGTCGTGGGTATACATCATATGCCCGGCCTCGTAATATTTCATGTCAACCCTGTCCCTGTCTATCCCATGCCTGGAGAAGGTGTATTCTGCATCGAAAAACGGGCAGATCAGGTCGTAATACCCATTGGCAACTAATATTTTCAGGTCTTGGTTCCGCTGCATGGTTTCAGCCAGCATTGTAGCCGTGTTTACGGGCATGGGTTCCCAGTATTTTCCATCAGGTACAGGTCTCCATCGCCATTTGCTGCCAAGTTCGCTGTTTGACGTTAGGTAGGGCCTGTCCATTTTCACTTTTAAGTCTGTGGCGAGGTAATGGTTTAATGCGGCGGTATAGGCATCCCCGATCTGGTAACTTGCCGGGTCCCCTAAATGGGGAGCGTCATCAACCAGGTCTATTTCCGGTCCCATGAAGCGTCCGTCTAATCGGCCAACGGCTTTGCCCTTTTCTTCAAGTAATTTTTTCTGGAACCTGGGGACCAGTACCCGAAGGTTAGATTTTATGATGTACTGCTTGTCCAGTCCGGTGAAATAAGATAGGCGCTCTGCCAATTGTTCTCGCTCACTCCCAGGTAAAAGGCTGCCTCTATAGAGGGCCGGGGCATAAGTATCATAGGTAAATTTCCTGGCTTCCTCCACAAAATCTTCCAGGGATTTTCCCTGCCCCGCTTTTTTATGGTACCAGGCCGTAGCAGCCATACTGGGAAGGTAGGTGAGATAGGAGGTTATATTGTTGTGGACAGAAGTAGAGCCGGCGTAATCCAATGCCTGTGAGATGAGGATAAGCCCGTTCAGTGCCATGCTTTGCCCGTCTTCTTCTAAAACATTGGCTACGGCAGCCGCCCTGGTGGTACCAAAGCTTTCCCCTGCGATATATTTTGGAGACATCCAGCGGTTGTTCTCCGTGATCCAGCTGCGCATAAATTGGGCTACAGAATTTGCGTCTTCCATAAGCCCCCAGTAATCTTCAACCTTACCCTTACCGATTACCCTGCTGTACCCTGTACCCACGGGATCTATAAATACCAGGTCGGTCAGGTCAAGAATGCCTGCTGAATTTGTTTCTACCGGGTAGGGAGCTGCCCCGTCGTCCTTGTCTGCGTCTGAAGGAACCCTGACCCGTTTAGGACCAAACATCCCCATATGCAACCAAACCGATGCAGAACCGGGCCCCCCATTAAAAACAAAGGTCACAGGTCTTTTGGCGCTATCCTCGGAACCATTTTTAGTGTATGCCACGGACCAAAGTGCTGCTGTGGGTTCTCCTTTTTTATTTTTCAGATGGGTCTCCGATGCGGTTGCAGTGTAGGCTATGGTCTTTCCCCCATTGGTCACCTGGTGCTGGGTCACAAAGCGCTGGGGTTCCGGGATAGAATCTGAGGTTTTCTGTTGTGCATTAATTACTGTAACAGATATAAAGAATACCAGGCAGATCTTGAAAAGCGTATTCATAATTTAAAGGGTGTAATGATCGGGTTATAAGGAACCAATTTAAGGAAACATAACTGATTTACGGAAGTTTTTCTAGAGCGCTATTTTAATTAAGGGGAGGTACCCATGCCCCGAAATATTGCTGATAATCTCCTTTATCCAGGGTGATTAGGTTTTTACCCACCCAATAATGGAACTGGTCCTTGACGGGCGAATAATGAAAATCCCGGATATTCTGCACCTGCTGCCCCGTATAGATGATTACAGCCTTGTCCTCGTCAAATGGATTAAACCAACTGAGGACCAATTGGAGATCAGTGCCGAGAATCAACTTGTTGGTGTAAATTCCCTCCGGGCGGACCAGTACGGGCAGCAAGTCCTTAAAGCTGTTGAGAAGCATGTTACCTGCAGGGGTGCCAAGGATCACAAGATCATGTCCTTTTAAGTCCAGCTGAAGCGCTGCTTCGTCCGTTATCAGCCGGCTGTCCGGGGAGATCATATTCTTATAATCATTTGCCCATTGATACAGCTTTTTCATCTCCGAACTGTCTGCTTCCTTGGTGGGAAGGACAAAGATTGTGGTACTATCCCTTGAAAACTCAAAAGGTTTGGGGACACTTTTTTGATCGTGGAATTTGATCGGTTCGGAGGGCATAACAGTGGTCCTGAATGAATCTAACAAGCTGGGCAGAAAGTCCTGAAACCTGGGATATGTCTTTCTTTGCCGTTCGTAATCTTTTAAAAGTGGGATTATGCTGCTGGCATATTGAAATTTCCTGGCGTACAATAAGCGGAGGTATACGTGCTCTGATACAACCGGACTAAACAGTTCAGCCGCCAGGCGTGTGGTCAGGGACCGCACCAGGTGTTCATTAAAACTACTGTTCCA
>JABDLH010000117.1 GCA_013003145.1 Flavobacteriaceae bacterium
GTGTAATGCACCTTGGTCATGCGCAGAAAGAGCCACAGTATACCCAGTACATGTACAATATCGGGAGTTTTAACCCGGCTTATGTCGGCTCTGTGGAAACTACCGATATCTCTGCCCTGTACCGGGCGCAATGGGTGGATATAGAAGGAGCGCCAAGGACCATACGGTTCGGGATCAACCACCCCTTTAACAACGAGACCATGGGACTCGGTTTTAACGTGATCAACGACCAGATCGGGCCATCAACCCAGACTTTCGTAGACGTAGCCTACTCCTACCAGGTCAACCTCTCGGATTACGTAAAACTGTCTTTCGGGATGGACGTGGGGGGATCTTTCCTGAACGTCGACTTCTCTAAGGGAACTTTTGAGAATCCCGGGGAACCTATACTGGACCAGGAGACCATCAGTAAATTCTACCCCACAGTAGGAGCGGGACTCTTTATGTACGGGGAGGATGGGTATTTGGGAGTGTCTGTTCCCAATTTCCTGACAGACGATATTTATAACGAAGAGGTAGCGACCATAGTGGATGATAAATTACAGTTTAACTTCATCGGGGGATATGTATTTGACCTATCCGAAAGCTTGAAATTTAAACCCGCCGTCCTCGCAAACTATCTCAGCGGTTCACCGGTTACCTTTAACGTATCGACCAATTTCCTGATTGATGAGACCTTTACGGCAGGAGCCTCCTACCGGGTCGGTAGCGCGGTAAGCGGGCTGGCAGGTTTCCAGGTGTCACCGAATGCCTTTATCGGGTATTCCTATGATTATACCACCAACAGTTTAGGGGAATACAGCCAGGGATCTCATGAAATAATCGTTAAATTCTTCCTCGGCAAGGATTTTGCCAAGAACAAGAAAGAGAGAATGAAAGGCGAAAAAGGAAAACCAAAGCAAATAGATTCACCAAGGTTCTTTTAATATGAGCATGCGAGCAGACATAAGATTATTAGCAGTATTATTTTTCCTCTGCGGGGCTGTCATCACTCATGCGCAGGAAGAACGGTCTAAGGCAGATATACTGTTCTTTGAATACGCCTACCAGGATGCGATATCAGAATACCTGGAAGAACAACGGAGAAGCCCGCTGACGGTAAAGCAACAGCAGAACCTGGCACAATCCTACCTGAAAGTAGGGAATTATGACAAGGCATCCGAGGCATACCTGCAGGTGTTTAAGCAGGACAGCACTATGACTGATCACCAGTTCAACAATATGCTCCAGGCTATGGCAAAAGCCTCGGGTAAAGAACGGGTTAAGGCCTTCCTGGATACTAAAAAACACACCCTGCCTAAAGAATTGATAGAGAACGCAGACTTTAACCTGGTGTTACTGGATAAACAAGATGCCGAGAATCCCGGTTATAAAGTTTTCCATGCCAATGGAAACAGTAATCAATCCGATTTCTCACCAACCTTCTACAAAGACAGGTTGCTCTTTACCACGGCCAGGGCTTTGGAATCTAAACCGATTTACGGCCCTTCCGGGGAATCATTCCTCGATATCTGGGTGGCGCGAATAGGTCCCGATGGTAACCTGGCGAATCCGAATCCTTTTTTCGGTATCCCGGAGGCGAAATTCCACGAGGCCACTCCTTTTTATTCCAAGGAATTGGACAAGGTCTTTTATATCAGTTCTAATGTGGAGAAAGGGAAGCTGAAATTCAGCCCGAGCGGGAAGAACACCCTGGGCATAACAATGGCATCCGACGACAGAACATCCAATTACCTGCTAAAGGACCTCAACATCTCTTTTTATTATCCCTTCTACGATGCTGAATCCGGGAAGCTTTACTTCGCGGCTAACTTTGATGACAGCCTGGGAGGAACCGATATCTATTTTGTGTATACCAACAACGGCTTGATCATGTCTGCTCCTATAAACCTGGGGCCTCGGATCAATACGCCGGGGAACGAGATCGCTCCGTATATCTATGACGGAAGCCTATTTTATTCTTCCGATATCTTCTACGGCCTGGGCGGGATGGACATCTATAAGTCGGATATACAACAAGACGGTACTTTTAGCATCCCGGTCAATTTAGGTACAGGTATCAATACCGAAGTAGACGATTTTGGCCTGGTGATCCGTAGCCAGGATAGTGGGGGTGTACTCGGTTATTTTGCATCCAACAGGCAGGGTGGAGACGGTAATGACGATCTCTATGGCTTTACAGCTGACAAGAAACCGGGACTTAAAACTTTTGCGCTGCGGGGAACGGTGATGAATATTGCAGATAATGATGAGGTGCCCGGGGCACAGGTCAGGGTACTTGGTGGTGAAGGTAATGTGCTCACTGAACTCAGTACGGCCAACGATGGATCATTCCGATTTGAGATCCCATGGCAGGAGCAACTAACCGTACAAGCTACAAAGGAAAAGTTTTCAGTTTTCTCGGCAACCTATGATGCTGCTGAAATGGAAGAAATACAGGGGATAGGGTATAATATGGGAATAGTAGCCCTGGACGACCTTGTAGAACGTTCTGATAATAAGACTTTATTCAAACTCAGGAAATTCTTTTTCTCCAGTGGGCGTACAGACCTGACCCCGGAAATACAGACCGAACTGGACAAAGTGGTCGACGCCATGTCCAGGTTCCCAGGAATCAAATTCAGCATTGCTGTACATACCGATAGCCGGGGAGGGAGAACAACGAACCAGAGGCTGTCGCAAGCACGGGCTGATGCGATCAAGGACTATTTGATCAAGAATGGGGTAGATCGTGCCAATATACTCTCTGCGACCGGTTACGGCGAATCGCAATTAACGAATCAATGTAAAGACGGGGTGTTCTGCCTGGAAATGCTACACAAGCAGAATGAAAGATACCTGTTTGTAATTGAGAATTACGACGAGCTCTAGGCCGTTAGTTCACAGGCCTTACAGTCCTTTATTTTACCGTAATAGGTATTCCTGTATTTGTGAATGGTTTTCAGGGGTATTCCTACGAATGATTTCCTGATGTAGGTTACCCGTGTCTGTAGTAATCCCATCTTGGGAGTAAACCGGGTTTCTTCTCTCGTGTTTCTAACAATTTTAATCAACTTCATAGTACACAGATTTTTACAAAGGTTTAAAAATTAAAGCCTAAATGCAAATCTTGTGTTAAAGGCCGTGTTTATCGGTGTTATATCCCTCAACTTTTTTAGTAGCTTTTATCCGCATTTTTCAATATTGTCTATATTTAGATAAAATAGCCGACTGATGGATAAAATACCTGATCACAAGGGGTATTGGAAAACCAACCTGAAATACCTCTTAGTTCTTTTAAGCATATGGTTCCTGGTGTCTTATGGATTCGGAATCCTGTTAAAGGATACCCTTGATGCCATTTCCCTGGGAGGATTTAAACTAGGATTCTGGTTTGCGCAACAGGGATCTATCTATGTTTTTGTCATCCTGATATTCATCTATGTAAGACTGATGAACAAACTGGATCAGAAATACGGTTACCGGGAAAAATAATCGAACCAAACCAATACCAAACCAATACCAAACCAATACTTCATGGACGTACAGACCTGGACCTACCTGATCGTAGGTATCACTTTTACCCTTTATATCGGGATCGCGATTTGGAGCAGGGCTAATTCAACCACTGACTTTTATGTAGCTTCCGGGGGAGTGCCCCCGATCGCCAATGGATTGGCCACGGCCGCAGACTGGATGTCTGCAGCATCCTTCCTTGGAATGGCAGGGTTGCTCTCCTTTAATGGCTATGATGGGTCGGTCTACCTAATGGGCTGGACCGGGGGTTACGTACTGCTGGCCTTATTGTTGGCGCCTTACCTGCGAAAGTTCGGGAAATTTACGGTTCCGGATTTTATCGGGGACCGGTATTACTCCAATGTGGCTCGCACTGTTGCCGTT
>JABDLH010000129.1 GCA_013003145.1 Flavobacteriaceae bacterium
GTATTAGGCGTAGGTACAAATATCTACTGTTCTACATCTAAATTTTCTATGCAGTGTAGAATACTCAACTTCTAAAACGTGTTCCAGTTCTTCCTATTCGAGCTAAAGATTCAGCTCGGTCTTTTAATCACAGAATACCTACAGTGCACACCCTCTTTGCCAGAGCCCGGGGAACAAGGTCCGGGATGCGTGTCGCAAGTCTTTGGTGCCTTAAACTGTAGCTCAATGAGTACAATAGCAAATCCGGGCGCCAGGCCGGTTATCCTGATATCTCCTGCGGAACGCAGCAAAAAAAGGCCGTCCTCTGCTGAACTTTTTACAAAATCATGAAGTAGCTCGCACCAGTTCTTGTTTCCCATTCGCCCCATATGGTCATGGCCCGGCATTTCCGATTCTGTTCGCAACTCGGCTCCCCCGGTGGGGAGATCAGAACTAAACTGTAGGATTGCGAATAAAAGCAATATCATCAGAACTACTGTGAAAAAAAAGGGCACCCACCTCATGTCATTAATTTTAAATGAACAGGGGAACGGTCAATTCTATAACTATAGCTGCCATAAGGCAGAAACTAAAGTGATCAAAGAAATGTTACTGCTATGGGAACTTTGGTAAAGGCAAAGCGAATGCTTTGCTGAAGAATTACTACAATGTACGGATTTTATTCGCAACTATTTGATAACGTGGCAATTATTTAGTATCGCATAAAAAAACCAGGGTCTGAACCCCGGTTTATTCTTTCCCTTCTAACGATCAACTATCATTCCTTAGGGCGAATATTCTGGTTCACCCTGAATAGATTCTGCGGATCGTATTTAGTCTTGATCTTTACAAGCCGATCATAATTCTCGCGATAGGAGGCTTTGACCCGTTCTTGCCCTTCGTCCATCATAAAGTTAGAATAGGCCCCACCCATAGAGTGCGGATGCAGTGCATTATAGTAATCCTTGCACCACTGGGTAATCTTTTCGGCATTGGCCGGATCTGGGTCTACGCCTACGATCACCCCTGCATACTTGGCATCCCGGTAAGCCCAGGGGGTTGCGTCTTTGGGAACCCTGGCAGCAGCACCGGTAAGGGGATATAAATGCATCTGGGATAAGGGTGTCGGAATCCTGGACCCGTACTTGCGGTGCGCGGCCCTTGCATCAGGGCTTAACTGGTCAAAGAAATCAGCCCTCCAATACCATTGTAGTCCCGGGGGCATCATCCCGTCAAATAAGGTCTGTATAGCCGGGTATGGCATAGGCCCCACGTGTTCAAATAGCGGATCCATGCTGCGAACTTCCTCGAATATCTTATTGAATTTTTGTTCGTCCTCCCCTGCATAGCACCAGACGATACCGCAGAATTGTTTGTTATGCAAGTGGTCCGGGAATGGAGGCCCGGGGATGATCATGGTCGCGGCAAATCCATTCAGCTCGTCCGGGGCATTGTGAATAAACCCGTGGTACCACTCCAGGATCTCCTCGGTTTTTTCAATGGGCCAGAGGGTAGGTCCGCCAATCACATTTTTAACCGGGTGAGCCTTAAAGGTAAAAGAGGTGACGATCCCAAAATTACCGCCCCCGCCACGGATAGCCCAGAACAGGTCCGGATGCTCATCTTCATTTACGGTGACGTAAGAACCATCAGCCAAGACCATATCGGCTTCTAGTAAGTTATCGATGGTCAAGCCATATTTCCTGGTCAGGTGTCCTATCCCGCCACCTAAGGTAAGTCCGCCTACGCCGGTTGAAGAAATAATGCCGGCCGGGACGGCCAATCCAAAAGCATGGGTAGCATGATCTACTTCTCCCCAGATATTACCCCCACCTACACGGACCGTCCTTTCTACGGGGTCTACTAATACATGCTTCATCAAAGAGAGGTCTATCACCAAGCCCCCATCGCAAAGCCCAAGGCCACCACCATTATGGCCACCGCCTCGTACAGCGATGAGCAGATCGTGTTCCCTGCCGTAATTCACCGCGCTGATCACATCAGCCACGTCCACGCATTTGGCGATCATGGCCGGCTTCTTGTCGATCATGGCGTTGTAAACTTTCCGACTTTCATGGTAGTCTTTGTGCCCGGGCTCTATTAGTTCTCCCCGGAGCATTTCCTTAAAATCCTGTAAAACGGTTTCCATAGTATGTAGTATTAATTGTTTGCATGCTCATTGACAACTGTATTGGGTAAAGGAGGAACAATACAGTAAATCTGCAGAAATCGCCTGGCAGATCTAGGCTCAGGGGAACCATTGGGATGTGTTTATCTCCCAGAAGAAATCTGCCGAGGGTCACGGCAGCCAGGGATGTAAACTAATTTAAGGATGCGGATTTTAAAGGTAAGTAAAATTATCCATAACCCACTCTAAAAGAGAACGTTAAAATACGCTAAAAATGTATCTTGCTACTAGTTAACGCCGGAAAAACTCGAGCATTACCCGGCCGGGTTTCATGGAGATCAGCGGGTTTAATTCCAGGCTTTGCTGGGGAGTAGAAATATGGTAATCCTTCACCAGCATACTCAGCACCATCACCATCTCGTACATGGCAAAATTATTTCCCACACACATGCGGGGACCGGCACCAAAAGGGTAGTAATAAGCCGAGGAATTCAACTTTTGTTCAGGATCAAAACGTTCCGGAATAAATTCTTCGGGTCGCTCCCAGAATTCTTTGCTGCGGTGCAACTCATAGATGGACATGAGTAATAAGGTATTTGGCTGGAGACTGACTCCTTCTACCTCATCTTGTTCATTGGCTACCCTGTCTATAACATAGACCGGTGGATAAAGTCTTAGGGCCTCTTCGATACATTGCTTGGTATAAGGTAATTTCCCGAGCAGTTCCAAAGCATCATTATCTTTCCAATCTACGGTTTTAACTTCCAGGTATAACTTTTCCTGTTTAGCCGGGTTGGATGCCAGCAGGAAAAGGACGAAACTCAGGGCATTTGCCGTAGTCTCGTGCCCGGCAGTAAACAGGATAAGAACCTCATCTATCAGTTGCTCCCTGCTCATCGCACTACCATCTTCATACCTGGCCTGTAAGAGCATATCGAGCAAGTCGTCTCTCTCCTCCCCGCTTTCAATGCGTTCTTCAATAATACCGTTCAGGATATCGCGTCCTTGTTCTGCCAGGTCCAGGTGTCTACGGATCTTACCACTTAGACGGAAATACCATTTTAGGTAGGGCTGTCGCATTTCTCGGATCAGCATCTGTTGGTTCAGTTCTGTGATCTCCTGCAGGCGGTTCATCCGCTTACGGATATCGTCTCGGCTGAACAAGGATTGTGCAACCACCTGGAAGGCAAGGTCGCCCATCAGGGGGAATATGTCTTTGGCCTTACCGGTTTCTATCCGTTCCAGTTCCTGCCGGATCACTGCTATCATGGTATCCAGAAGAAGATGTAATTTCTTTTTGTGAAAAGCCGGCTGAATCATCCGCCGGTGTGCTCGCCAGTGCTCCCCTTCTGCTGTCAGTATCCCCTTTCCGATGTAGCGGGCCAAATCTACGGTCTGCAGTTCTGATTTCCGGTAGTTCTTGTGATTCTGCTGTAAAGCGTGGCGAATAATATTGGCATTGCGGGTAAAGATGACATTCCTGCCAAAGCTTATCTCAACCTTAAAGATATCACCCAGATTTTCAAAATGCTTTTTATGAAAAGGAAGGGGATTCTTCAGGATCTGTTTCCGATTCCTGAACACTTCGTATTTGGATACTGTTGGTAGTTTCTTGCTCACTTAAAACAGGCCTGGTTGATTCCCCCCTTTTATTCTTCCAAGATGGGTATAAGCCAGTTCTGTAACTTCCCGTCCCCGGGGAGTTCGCATGATAAATCCCTGCTGTATAAGGAAGGGTTCATACACTTCTTCTATGGTCTCTGCACTTTCAGAAACGGCAGTCGCCAGGGTGGTGATCCCTACCGGGCCGCCTTTAAATTTATCGATGATGGTGGCCAGTATCTTATTGTCCATTTCATCCAGGCCATAGGTATCTACATTCAGGGCTTTTAGCCCAAACCTGGCAATAGCCATATCTATCTTACCGCTGCCTTTGATCTGTGCAAAATCGCGTACCCGGCGCAACAAGGCATTACAGATCCTAGGCGTTCCCCTGCTCCTGCCGGCAATCTCTATGGCAGCTTCCTGTGTGATCGGTACTTTCAGTATTTCTGCGCTTCTTTCAACAATAGTGGATAGCAGTTCTGTATTGTAATATTCCAAGCGACTCGCAATACCGAAACGTGCCCGCATGGGCGCTGTAAGCAAACCAGACCTGGTGGTGGCCCCGACCAGGGTAAAAGGATGAAGGTTGATCTGAACTGACCTTGCATTTGGGCCGGTTTCTAT
>JABDLH010000142.1 GCA_013003145.1 Flavobacteriaceae bacterium
CCTCAAGGCTGTACTACAGTATAAAAAGCAACAAACCAATGCGAAGGTTGCGTAAACCGCGCAAGACGGCATATATTTGCAAACCTTAATTTTAAAGAACCCAGGCTGGAAATAAAACGGCCCGGAATTTTTACACAGATCATTCCCATGGAAGAAAAGAAACTGGATATCAACTCGATCATCGGCTTTGTGCTGATCTTTGGAATCCTCATATTTTGGTTCTACCAAAGCCAGCCCACTCCGGAAGAGGTAGAGGCTCAGAAGGCGGAACAAGCTAAGATTGAAGCAGCAGCAGAACAGGAAAAAGCTGCAGCTGCTGAGGTGACACCCCAGGAGACCATGCCGGTATTACGCGATTCTGCAGACCTGGTCGCCTACAAAAATAGTGTAGGGGGATTCGGGTTTACCGATGCAAAGGAAGGTACGACCGTCCTGGAAAATGAGCTGGTACGCCTGGAAGTCAGCAACCTTGGAGGACAGATCACCGAGGCAGTGCTGAAGAAATTTGTGACCTATGACTCTGTTCCGGTGTACCTGGTAAAGGATGGCAATGCTTCATTTGGATTGGATTTTACCACGACAGACCAGCGTGCTATAAATACACAAAAATTATACTTTGAGCCCAGCCTGAGCAAGAATGGAGAAAACCAGGTGCTTTCGATGAAAGCTAAAGTGGGTCCGGATCGTTACCTGGAATACCGGTACGAGTTAAAACCCAATGACTACCTGCTCGATTTTAATATCCGTTCCCGCGGTATGAGTGGGATTTTTGATAAGAACCAACCCATTCAATTGGATTGGAAGGTGAAAGGTATCCGCCATAATAAGAGTATACAATACGGAAACAGGTACACTAGGTTGACGTATAACCACGATGATGGCAATATCAGTAAACTATCCGAAAGCAGTGATGACGATGATATTGAAGAAGATATTAAATGGCTCTCTTACCGCCAGCATTTCTTCAGTACCATTCTTGCAACAGATAACCATTTTAAGACAGCAGACCTGCGCTCTGAAAACCTTGTGGAGGAAGAAAGCCCAGAGGAGCATTTTACGAAATTGTTCAGTACCTCTGCTCCCTTGGAGCTCGAAGGTGGTGAACTGTCCTATGCCATGAACTGGTACTATGGCCCTACCGATGTTGATGTACTGGAGCATTACGAAGAATTAGGCCTTGCAGATTCTATCCCCTTCGGGTGGGGGATCTTTGGGTGGATCAACCGTTATGTGTTCACTCCTTTCTACGGCTTCCTGAGTTCTTTCCTGCCCTTTGGTATCGCTATCGTGGTGATGACCATACTGGTGCGTTTACTCATGTCCCCGGTAACCTATAAATCTTACCTCTCGCAGGCCAAGATGAAAGTACTTAAGCCGGAGATCACGGAGTTAGGGGAGAAGTACAAGGATAACGCGATGAAGAAGCAGCAAGAGACCATGAAGTTGTATAATAAGGCCGGGGTCAGCCCCATGAGCGGATGTGTTCCGGCGCTTCTGCAACTTCCGATTTTCTACGCTCTGTTCATGTTTTTCCCAACCTCTTTTGCGTTGCGGCAGAAATCATTCTTATGGGCAGAAGATCTTTCGTCCTATGATACGGTGGCACAATTGCCATTCAGCATTCCGTTTTATGGGGACCATGTGAGCTTATTCCCAATCCTGGCCTCTGTAGCCATCTTCTTTTATATGATGATGACCACGGGACAGAATATGCAGACACAGCCCGGGATGCCGAACATGAAGTTTATCATGTACCTGTCCCCGCTGATGATGTTGTTCTTCTTTAACAACTATGCGAGTGGTTTGAGTTTATACTACTTTGTATCTAACCTGATTACGATTTTCATTATGCTGGCGATCAAGAAATTTATCCTGGATGAAGAGAAGATACATGCACAGATACAGGAGAATAAAAAGAAACCGAAAAAAGAGAACAAGTTTCAGAAGAAGATGCGCGAGATGATGGAGCAGGCAGAGCAACAGAAGAAGACCGGTAAATAACCGGGAAAGCGATCCTGATTTATCATTTACCAAAAATAAAAGCTCCCCAATTGGGGAGCTTTCCGTTTAGATAGTAGGTTATGTTTGATCAGATTTGGAGTGTCAAATATGAGCCATTGTCAAGGCCCGGCAAAAAGTTAGTTGTCAAGCGACAATTTTTGTATGCTAATCTCCTGATAACTGATGTCTGGCGAAAAGCTTTTCGTAGAATGTTTATAATAATGAAAAACCTCTCCTGAATTTAGGAGAGGTTTTCCTGGTAAAAGCAGAATTGAATTGCTTTGGTATGCTTCTTATAAACTGTCTACAACTACTTGTGGCAGTAGAACTTTGTTCACAATATGTACCACTCCATTGCTGGCGATCACATTTGCCGTGGTTACCGTGGCATTAGTGTCGGTGGCATCGTCAATAAGGACGGTTTCTCCATCGATAACTACGGTTACCGATTCACCCTGGAAGGTCTCAATCACCTGCCCGTTAGCCAGGTCCGTGGATTGTGCGGCAACACCCGCTATCACATGGTAGGTTAGGATGGTGGTTAAAAGATCTTTTTCTTCTGCGGTATCAAAATCAGCGATGCTGTTGTATTCCGCTCCGAGCGCATCTAACAGGTCCGCAAACGCCTGGTTAGTGGGTGCAAAGACAGTGAAAGGTCCTTCCCCTTCAAGGGTGGTAACCAGGCCGGCTTCTTCAGGCTGTTGCAGAGCCTCTACAAGGATACGCAGGTCGTCCGTAGCCACGGCAATCTCCACGATATTCTGCAAGTTCAGCGAAGCGAGAAAATCTATAGCAGAGGGTGGCAATAATACCTTATCAATGACATGAGCTACGCCATTTGACGCACTGATATCGGTATCTAATAAATTGGCATCAACATCAGATGCATCTCCGATGACAAATGTCTCTCCGGAGGCAATTACTTCTATAGACTCTCCTTGCAAGGCCGTGGGTACTGCCCCGGCCGCGAGATCAGTAGAGGTAACCTCAGCTGCAAGCACGTGGTATAAAAGGATATCTGTCAGCAAACTGATCTCTGCCTCGGTATCAAAATCGTCCAGGCTGTTATAGTCATCCCCCAGGGCGTCCAGAAGCGCTACAAAGGCATCATCCGTTGGAGCAAAAACCGTAAAAGGTCCTTCGCTGCTAAGTGTTGCAACCAGGTCGGCCTTGATCACGGCAGCTTCTAAGACAGTTAATGATTCTGCAGCTACGACAATATCAACCAGGTTATCTCCTTCTTCTTCTTCTCCTTCTTCGTTCAAGGCGTCTATCACAGCCTGCGGTAACAAAACTTTGTCGATCACATGTACAATACCATTACTGGTTTCAACATCTGCCAAGGTAACAGCTGCATCCACTTCCGTGGCATCCTGAATAAACACTCCGCCGTTTAGTGATACGGTCAGGCTTTCACCTTGCGCGGTGGTCAGGGTCTGCCCGTCCGAGAGATCTCCTGATGAAGCTGCTGTACCTACGATCACATGGTAACTTAGTATAGCAGCCAGCAGTTCTCGTTCCTCCTCGGTGTCAAAATCTGAAAGGGAATCAAAACCATCTAAATCGTTTAACAGGGCTGCGAATGCATCATCTGAAGGAGCGAAAACAGTAAATGGGCCTTCACTGCTCAGGGTGGCCACAAGGCTTACATTGTCATTTTCGTCTGCAGTGGTCAACGCTGCTACCAGGTTACTCAGGATCTCCGTATTCTGAGCGGTTTCTACTATGTTCAGGGCAGGTTCTGTTTCCGGTGGGTTGGCGTCGTCATTGCTGCATGACCATAACAGTGCCAGGAATAAACTGAGCACAAAGGGTTTGAGGATGTTGATTTTCATAATAATTAAATTTTAAATTTGTTTAATAAGAATATGGTTTTATTAGACATTATGATTATGAGTATAATTCATTAATAGATATATTAGTGCTATAATCATCTGAAATCGAAATTAGTTATTTACTTTGTTTAAATATTTTGTTTAATGAAGTTTGTAATAAGTTTAACAAAAAAGTGCATGTGGATTTCAGGTCACGACGGATGGTCGCCTGTTTTAAATTGGGAATTTCACCGCTTTTTTGAGCTTAAGAAGGCTAAAGGGCTGATCGAAGCTGTGCTATGACTTTTTTTAACATTTCTTAAAGAGAATTTTATCCGTATATAGTCTTCTGTGCGGTGATTCTTATCGATATCTTAAAAGCATGGGGATGCGGGGCTAATTTTGTATTTTTGCCCGGTTATGAGCAGTAAGAAAAAAGTAGTGGTCGGGCTATCAGGGGGTGTGGACTCCAGTGTTGCCGCATACCTGTTAAAGGAACAGGGTTATGAGGTCATCGGCTTGTTTATGAAGAACTGGCATGATGATTCTGTGACCATCTCCAAAGAATGTCCATGGTTAGAGGACAGTAACGATGCACTGATCGTCGCCGAAAAACTCGGTATTCCATTCCAGACCGTAGACCTAAGTGAAGAATACAAGGAGCGTATTGTAGACTATATGTTCGCTGAGTACGAAAAGGGCCGAACGCCTAACCCCGATGTATTGTGTAACAGGGAGATCAAGTTTGATGTTTTCCTGAAGATCGCCTTACAACTGGGAGCCGATTATGTCGCAACTGGTCACTATTGTCGTAAAGAGACTACCATAGATGAAAAGGGTAATCCGGTACATCATCTGCTGGCCGGGAAGGACCCAAATAAGGACCAATCCTATTTCCTGTGCCAGTTATCCCAGGAACAATTGTCAAAAACCTTGTTCCCGGTAGGGGAATTATTGAAGCCCGAAGTAAGGCAGATCGCGGCCGAGAACAAACTGGTGACCGCTGATAAGAAAGATTCGCAAGGACTTTGTTTTATCGGGAAAGTCAGGCTCCCTGATTTTCTGCAGCAGAAACTAAAGCCGAAAAAAGGGGTTATCGTAGAGGTACCCGGGAATGCGCCACAGTACCAACAGGCAATGCCCACTTTTTCGAATAAGCGGGAAGAACTGGCTTTTTACTCAGAGAAGCCCGTGTACCATAAAGAGGATGGTAAGATCGTCGGGGAACACCAGGGAGCTCATTATTTTACAAAAGGGCAACGAAAGGGATTAGATGTGGGCGGTACAAAAGAACCCTTATTTGTGATTGAGACTGATGTAGAGGAGAACGTTATTTACACCGGGCAGGGAAAAGGACATCCCGGCCTTTACCGGCGTACACTATTTGTCACCGATGACGAATTGCACTGGGTGCGCAAGGACCTGGCCTTAGAACCCGATCAAACCATGGAGGTGGAAGCGAGAATTCGCTACCGCCAGCCGCTGCAGCAGGCTACACTCTATAAAATTGAAGGCGGACTTTATGTAGATTTCACAACTCCCCAGACTTCGATCACCGAAGGACAGTTCGTCGCCTGGTACTCAGGGGAAGAATTGATAGGTTCAGGGGTTATATCCTAGATCATGAGATATATTCAGGGAGACGAGAAGTTTTCATTTTCCCGGAAAAAACTATTTTTAGTGCAACTGAATGTGTTCCATCCTTGAGAACCATGGGTTGCACTAATTTTTTATAATAACAAAACCACAGAAGCGAGATATGCAGAACAGGATTACTGAACTCTTCAATATAGAATATCCCATTATACAGGCCGGGATGGTTTGGGCCAGTGGATGGCGCCTGGCTTCGGCTGTTTCCAATGCCGGCGGACTTGGCCTTTTAGGAGCCGGGAGCATGTACCCCGAAATATTACGCGAACATATTCAAAAATGCCAGGGAGCTACCTCAAAACCATTTGGAGTGAATGTCCCTTTGTTATACCCGGATATTGAAAAGTTAATGGAGGTGATCGTCGATGAGGGAGTGAAGATCGTTTTCACTTCTGCGGGAAATCCCGCCACCTGGACTTCCTACCTGAAAGAAAAAGGAATTACGGTAGTGCATGTGGTCAGCAGTGTAAAATTTGCACTGAAATCCCAGCAAGTGGGGGTAGATGCCATTGTTGCCGAAGGATTTGAAGCCGGGGGGCATAATGGGCGTGATGAAACCACCACCCTGACCCTGATCCCGGCCGTAAAGGAAAAGATCGATATCCCATTGATCGCTGCAGGGGGAATAGGCGATGGGCGAGCCATGCTTGCCGCCATGATACTCGGAGCGGATGGGGTACAGGTGGGCAGCAGGTTTGTGGCCAGTGATGAAGCTTCTTCCCACCAGGCATTTAAAAATATGGTCGTAGAGGCAGGAGAAGGAGCCACGGTGCTGACCCTCAAAGAACTCGCTCCTGTAAGGTTGTTGAAGAATAAATTCTTTAAGGATATACAACAGGCTTATGCATCCGGGGCCACTACAGAAGAGCTGAAGATACTCCTGGGGCGTGCCCGGGCTAAAAGAGGCATGTTCGAAGGAGACCTGGAGGAAGGGGAACTGGAGATCGGCCAGGTATCCGCCACCATTCATGATATTCGGCCTGCCGCAGCTATTGTGGCTAGTATGATGGAGGAATTCCGCGAAGCCCAGCAAAAGGTCGCAGGCTTATAACACCTAATGGGTGATTCCGCTGACCTGCCTGATGTATTTACGCTGCCCAAGCTCTTTGAGTATAAAGGCAGCGACAGTGGCCCGCGATACCATCCTGGTGAATAAGGCATGTCCTAAGCCGGGTCCAGTTTTATACACGGCCCTTTGCTTTCCATTGGTGAGTTGTCCGGGTCGCACTATGGTCCATTCTAATTTACTTTGGCGTATCGCCATTTCTTGTTTCTCCTTATCCCTGAAATAAAAGAACAGAATTACTGGAATAACGAATAAAGTGTAATAGAGTCCCAGCCTGTAGCGGCTGTCTGCTATACCCAGCGAAGTGATACAAATAAGTCGATTCACCTGCTGAGCTTCCATGATTCGAATCAGGTTTATACTGCCTTCTGAAAGTATGTTGGAGGGAAGGATAAATCGTTTATGGCCCAGGGCAGATATTACGGCTTCCTGTCCCTCTACGGCCGAGACCAAGCTAGAAGCTTCAAGGACATTCCCTTGCAGTACCCGGAGTCTTGGGTGATTTATTTTTAGCTTTCCCGGATTACGACAAAGTGCCGAAACCGTATGGCCTTGTTCCAAGCCTTGTTGTACCAGTTGTTTACCAGTTTTCCCGGTAGCTCCTATGATCAGGATTTTCATGTTTTAGCGCTTTTACCCAAGATAGACCAAAACATGCAGCTGCGGAATTAGAACTTACCCAGTTGTAGCAGGGCAGGGACCAATTCGCTATAACTGTGCCCGGCATGAAAAACCCGGACTTAGGAAACCATTTAATTTTCCTGGTCCAGGGTAAGAAGGGTGTGGAGTAATACATTGGCCCCGTTAGCCATATCCCGGGCAGTAGTAAATTCCTTAGGAGAATGACTGATCCCATCTTTACTGGGCACAAAAATCATCCCGGTAGGGGCCAGTAGTGCCATATCCTGGGCGTCGTGCCCTGCACCACTCTGCATATTCCGATAACTGAGCCCCAGTTCCTCCGCCGTATTGGCGATCACGTTCCGTATGGCAGGATCGGTCAGCGCCGGGTCGCCGGTGCCGTCAATCGGGCTGATATCAAACGAGGTTCCTGATGCTGTTGCAATTTGATCTGCTCTTTCCCTGATCTGTCGGATAAGCAAATCCATTTTATCTGAAGACAAATCCCGTATTTCCACGGTCAGGGTAACCTCCCCGGGGATTACATTGGGTGCTCCTGGCTTTGCCTCTATACGACCTACGGTACAGACATGCTTTCCTTCATTTGTCAATGCTACCTCGTTAACGGCTATTATAAAACGAGCAGCTGCGAGTAACGCATCTTGCCGCTGATCCATGGGGGTAGTACCGGCATGGTTTGCTTTTCCCTCTACTTTCACTTCCCACCAGTTGATCCCGACTATACCTTCCACTACACCTATATCTTCATCATTTTGATCCAATATACCGCCTTGTTCTATATGCAGTTCCAGGAAGGCTGCAAGATCTCCTTTTTCCCT
>JABDLH010000145.1 GCA_013003145.1 Flavobacteriaceae bacterium
TTTTCCCCGTCCAGTTCTTCAAAGCTGTAAGATCGTAAAACAGAATCGAGGTTCATTTCTGCCAGGAGTTCAAATACGGTTCTCCTGATCCCGGTTACCGAGGCATAGGTCTCCAGGCATCCCTTTAGACCACAATTACATTGCCTGCCTCCTGTTTGCACACTAACATGACCGATCTCCGCGGCAACTCCATGCTGACCTATAAGTAATTTCCCGTCTATGATGATTCCACTTCCCAAGCCGGTTCCTAAAGTTAGGGTGACAAAATTATTCATACCGCGGGCAGCACCATAGAGCATTTCGCCAAGTGCAGATGCATTGGCATCGTTGGCGATGACTACAGGAAGCTGAAAGGTCTCCTTTATGATAGAAGCCAAAGGTGTTATATAATCCCAATCCAGGTTGGGTGGATTTTCGATGCAGCCGCTCATCGGGTTAGCATTGGGAGCCCCAACCCCAATATATACGATATGATCCTCAGAATTCAGACTGCCCTTCAGGCTATTCACTACTTCCTCCAGGCGGGTTAAAAAATGACTGAAAGGCAATGAGGCCCTGGTCCGGAAGATTTTTTTGTTCCGGATAGTACCATCCTTGCTCACCATGCCTACTTTGGTCAGAGAGCCTCCAATATCAATACCCAGCACTAATTCCGTTGCCATAGTACAAAACAACCTTATTCACAGCAGAATTTCACTGATGCTTATCATGATCACGCCTTGGAACATGGATAAGCGCAACTGCTCTGAACCGCAACCCCTCATGTACCACTCGGGATATCAATATGCTGTAAGGTGTAAGCAATCAAACGATCTTTAAGATGCGGCTGGATTTTTTGTTGAAGGGAGAATTAGTTGAAGTAGAGTTCTTTAAAATACCGGAGGTGATTCCCGGGTATGATCATTATCCAGATCTCATGGGGGGAAAGAATGTTTTTGGCCACCAGTCGCCTGCCATCCAGATAACTTTTGTAGGTCAGGAAGTAAACCAATATCATACCGGCCAACAGTTCGGAACTCAGTTCAAAATGCTCGTATACCCAAAAGATCAGGCCTAATGGCGCCAATAAAAGCAGGTAATGGATAAATACATTTTTCACGATACAGGTTTAGCTGTTTTCCAGGTCAAGCTGGGCCAGCACACATTCCAGTTCCTCAAGGGAGTCGGCATCGATGATCTGTGTGTCTATGGTGAGCTTGGTTGTCTCTGTCATGAGGGTATAGTCACCCGCAAATTTGCGGATATGTTTAATATCGGAAAGGAGGAGTCTTTGGGAGAAGAGCAGGTTCTTGTATAAATAGCCCTGTTTGATCGTGAGGTAGGCTTTTCTGCGGGAGTAGTAATAATGTGAAAGCGAAATAAGGGCCAGCGATAGCCATAAGTAGCCCAAAAGCTGATCAATTCCTTGCAGCATACGCCAACTACCCAATAAAAGGAATAGAATCCCTAACAACAGGTAATTGCGCAAATGCTTTTGTTTATAACTGACTTTCATCACCAATAGATGCTTTTTCACAAAAAAATTGGTGGTAAGTTCTGGCCTGGAGAGAGGGGAGTGCTGTTAATATATAGATTATTTACGAAAAAAATATGCATTAAGGCGATTTTTTTTCAACAACATCTTAACAGCACTGCTTTTGCTCTGGTTTAAACTTATTAATGGGGATATATTTTTACCCTATCTCTAATGGCGGTCCAACAACTTCCATTTCGTGATCCAGGAAGATCTTTGCGATCTCATCTTTTCCGGGTTCGTGATCCAATCCTGAGAGGGTCAGGAAAAACTGTTCCATTTTCCCGGCCGGTTGAAAGATAACCGTCATCCTGCCTTTCCTGGATAGCTGTGTCCAGGCGTGAGGAACATTCATCGGCAGAAAAATACTGTCTCCTTTTCCCAGGCGGAATTTCTTTTCTCCGACGCGGAAGGCATAGTTTCCATCCAGCACATAGAACACTTCATCCTGTTTATAGTGCACGTGCAAAGGGGTGCCGAACCCGGGTGAACGGGAGATCTGCTCAAATATGGTCATTCCTCCCAGGCTGTCACTGCCCGAGACTTTCATATCCATCAGGTTGCGGTTCACTCCCTTTAACGGGATGTGGCCGTGATGACGTCCTTCCCCTGCTGTAACCGTGAAACCTTCACGGTTTTGTAATGAAGAACTTCCACCCGTTTTAAACAGGTAGGGTAATAGCGGAAATGCGGCGCAGGATGCCAGGAATTGATCTCTTGTCATAAGAAAATGGATTAAAGGTTAATAACGGTCGCTATGCTAAAAATTCGGGATGCTTTATTAAGGCAACTATACGGGCCTTTTCAGCAGGGTTTTCACCCGGTCTGATAAGCGCAGGCTCAATGCCGTTAAGGTGAGGGTAGGATTAGGAGCTCCTGAGGTCGGGTAGCAGGCTGCCCCGGCAATATGCAAGTTTGGGATTCCGTGAACCTGACAATTTGCATCCACAACGCCTTTTTTAGGGTCGGTACTCATCCTGGTCGTCCCCATATGATGCCATCCTCCATTAGTGGTATCCGGGAAAGTACTGTCATTTTTATCTCTCAGGAATTCACGTAGTTGAACCCTGCCGATCCCGCTAAGTCCTGCTTGTTGACCAACCAATTCAGCAATACGTCTTACACTCCTTTTATCCAGCCCGGTCAGGGCCCAGTGAAGATTAGTCTTGGGAACACCGAGCTCATCTTTTTCCCGGATCAGGCTTAACCTCGATTCCGGGTTCGGGCTTTGTTCAATCCGGATATTCAATTCAAATGCCCGTTCTATGGCGCCTTTTTCTTCTTTTCCTGCCAGCTGGGCTTCATCCCAACTCCTGAACATATTGTCAATGCTTTTGCGAGGATCTTCATTCTGCCAGGTATCCATTCGGGCCTTGGTGTGCTTGCCGAATACTAATGGGCGTAGCGATAGCGTACCGTTGAGAATGCCTTCTTTTTCCTGTGCAGCGCCTGAAATGGCTAGCTCAGCAGCTGCTTTGGTCTTACCGTATTGCCAGGAATACAGGTCTGTAGGGAATGGTGCTGCCATCCAGAGATCGGCCACCGGTACCTCCAGGTGCTCCATAAAGAAACGACCCACTTTATCATGTTCGTTTCCCAGGCCTTGGGTATGCTGAGTATTCGAGGCTAATAAAAGCCTGGTATTCTGAAGTGTTCCGCAGGCAAGTATATAATGCTTCGCCTTAACACGGTGTGTTTTGCCGGCATGATTTTTTACCTGTATATGATCCACTTCGGCAGATCCTTCCCTTAAACGAATTGATGTGGCATTAGCATAAGTGAGCAATTCTATGTTCTTTGCTTTTACCAGTTCCTCCTTGTACAGCGGCCCGAACCTGGCGGTACTGAATTGCCACATTTTGTTCCAAACCACTTTATCGTCGAAGGGGAGGGGATTCAGGTTGGGCAATTCTTTCTTCCAGAAATCAAAGGCGTAATTATAGGGCCCCAGCTGCAGGGGTTGGTGAGCTTTGGCATAATAAGGGTCCAGGTCCTCCCTGCTGATCGGCCATCCACTGTGGGGAACCCAGCTGCGTTCCATAAAATCAATAGGATCAAATGGGGAACACATCCCGGCCCAATGCCCCGTTGCTCCTCCGAAATAATGTAATCGTGTGGATCGCAATGGAAAATAGCGCTGCCCGCTGGTCGTACCTGACATCAGGTCTTGTACCTGGTCGTCATATTCAAAGCCTCCTCCTTCCAGCAGTATTACCTTATATGGACTGTCCTTCCAATCCAGGGCAATACTGATCCCTGCTGCACCTGCACCGACAATACAGATGTCACCTTGTACCAGGCTGTTGTTTTCCAGGAACCTGCTGTCTGTGTGCATCGCTATGGTATTGGATTATCTATGGAAAATAACGCACATTGGCGTGCTTCGGTGACGGAGAGCATCCAGCCGTCGATCATTACGATCCGGTTCTCCCTGTAATCTTCCTGTACTTGCTGTTCCATGGCAAGAGCCAGTGCTTTTTCATCTTCCGGCTTATCACCGGTAAGTAATCTGAGGAGCTTTCTTCTTCGATCTTCCTCCGGGTACAGCTCCCGGTAGCGCATCCCTATTTGCTGAAGTTCCGGGCCATCCTCCCATATCCTGTATAATACTGTTGCCTTACCAAGAGAAGGGTCATAGGTTGCTCCTTTAAAATAGAACCAGGTCGGGACGGTCAGCGCCGCTATCCCTGCAGCACCTACCATTAAAGCTTTTCTTCGATCCATAATAATGCTATTGCTGTCTTTCTGAAGAAGACTGTTTAAGCTTGGATTAGGGGGAGAACTTCTACCTGGGAAAACAAGAGAAAGGACCCTGCTAAAGGCATCTATTACTTTCTTATAGGTTGATAATCACTATTAAAGATAATGAAATAAGTGTCTCCCTGCCTAAAAAAGATATGAGCAATACCAAGTAAAAAAAGTGAGCAAAAATTGGGATACTTGCTCTTGCCCTGTGGAAGCTTAAACAAAAACGGAACTCAGAAACACGGGCTGGTACGATTTGTTCTTTCTCCTGTACTGCGTTTTTGATCCATGGAAAATTTTTGCTCTGCAACTGTGGTTTGCAACTGGTAATAAGCATGACTCCAGTTATCCGTTGAGGTTAGGCGAAAAGTGCCGACGGGGTAACCATCTTTAAAAATTTCATAAAAATGATCCTCTGATGGCCGGTCTGCTGTTACTGTAATCCTCTCCTCTTTTTTCACTAAAATTTGTCTGGCAGTGCTTCCTTTAAATTCTGCCCAGAGTGCGGTGTCGTTTTCATCATAGGCCAACATCAGCATCTCTTCGGAACTTTCACCTGCATGGTAGCAGATGTAATAGGAGTGTTTTGGTGAATGTTGCTCCAGGGATTCCATTTTGTGAAGACCAAAGTTATTTTCCGGTCCATGGTTGATATCGATAACTCTGAGGTAGATCATCAATTCAGAACCTTCTATTAATCCGTAGTAGATATAATTCTTGTTGTTGTGCTTGCTGTCAATAGAGAAAACTGCCGCTTTTGGGATGCCCAGGTCTTTGTATTCCTCTTTTGGAATTAATTCCACGGCAGCCCCTTCATTAATCCAGACCGGGTATTTCCAGGATTCCGAAGTAAGAAAAATATCCTTCCTTGGATCTGAACTATCAGGGTTTTCATTTGTACTGACTATAAAGGAGAAATCGTAATCGTTTTCCACAGCTTCTTCCAGGGAGGCCAGTTCTACCCGCAGATCTTCCTGCAGGGCATCGGGGTCGGGGATAAGGTCTGTTTCAAAATCAGTTTTCATCTGCCCCGGTTCGGGCTGTATAAGGCTGTCTGTACGAACATAGGACTTCGGTGGTTGTTGAGATAAAACATATATCGTTTCTGTGGCGATATAAATTACACTTTCCCCTGATGGATCGTACTGGGGGTAATATTCAAAAATATGAACCTGCTCCGGGCTGTCCATGTTAAACAGGAAATATTGATTGTGTACTCCGTACTCATGGCAGTCGGTAGAGTCGGTCACGATCCGGAGGGAATCTTTTCGGTATTCGCGCAGCCTGGTAGTGCAATCACCTGCCTCATTTCCTAGGACCTGGGTAAGATCAAAAGAAGATAATTCCATCCCGAATGGGAACAGTGTGGGGTGTGGTTGCCTGGCAGGAGCAGCCATGACAATTTGAAGGGAATCAATCGGCCGGGTGCTTGCTTCTTCTTCCGTGCCTGGGGTTCGCTGCTTGCAGTTGATACAGGTCAATATAAGGACCAAGAGTAATAAACCCGGGAGGTTTTTGGCTGAAGTAAACATTTATATTTCTGAAAGTTAGGATCGCTATTTCTGCACTGCGAAATTGCTTCTTTCCATCAAATCCTGCAAGTCATTTTTTTCATCAAAATGTTTTTCCGCAGCGCGTATAACCATCCTGGCATGGTGCTCTACAGCCTTGCGCTGATTCTTGTCCTGGGCAAAATTGTGAATGGTTTGCAGGGCCTCCATTAGCCGGATCATAACCGAGGGACTACCGCCTGCAAACTGCCTGAGCTGGTTAAAGGCTGCATTCAGCATCCCTTCAAAAGTCAGGGAGTCGGCCACCACTCGCAGCACATTATCTTTGTCATAGCGATAAGGCGATGGAAACTGTACCCGGGTGAGGTAACAAAGGGTGCTACAAAGATTGTCAATGCAGGCAATGGCGGTAAAAGGATCATTGATCCCCGGGGATAAGGCCCGGGCTGCGATCTCTACCATCTGGTGGATAGAGAATTCAGCATCCTGTTGGGTAGTGCGGGACTCCCCGCATATAAAAGCATCATGAATTTGATCTAATTCCCCGGGTGCCCTGGGTGCCAGAGCATAAGCCTCACCGATATTCTGGTTCTCAACGATAAATGCACCCGGCCTTACTTTCAGGAATAGGAGGACGTCCAGTTCGCTTGCGGTTTCGGAAACAAGCTGCTCATCCACATATTGCAGGTAACCTCCTTTTTGTGCCAGGATTGCAGTCTTATGCTGGTACTTATTTTTGAGGGCTTCGAGGTCAGGGGAGGATTTCTCGCTGTTATCTCCCAGTTTATCGGGGAAGAGGGTTTTCATGTTGCGCGACAGGGAAGTTGAAATATCGGCAATTACCTGGTCTGCCTGTATGCTCATGGCGATATGATGGATGAAAACGATGAGCAATATGATATTGGCCACGGTCGCCAGGATAGCCGCGAATACAGAGATGGTGGGGATAAAATCCAGGGCATCATTCTGGGAAACGGAATTCAGAACCAGGAGACAGTACACATAGGTCGCTATATATGCCCCAAGCACAACCTGGTTAAGTCGGTCATGCATAAAATTATTAAGCAGCCTTGGGCCAAATTGGGAGGAGGCGAGGGTCAATGCTACCAGGGTAATTGAAAATACAGTCCCCGCTACACCAATCATGGCTCCGGAGATGGTAGACAGTACACTTCTGGCAGAATCTGCGCTGCCCGAAAAGACCAGTTGTACCCACTCTCCGGGTTGATAGTTTATAAGGTTATCCAGGTACAATAAGCCGATGGCCATTCCAATAGCCAAAATGACGATAAGGATGGGAATGAACCAAAAGGTAGATACCAGTTTTCCCCAAAGAAATTGCAGTTTATTCATAGCCGGCTGATCTTGGGACATTTTTTATTGAGCAAGTCCTCAAGGACTACCTAAGGTATGCAATTCATCGGTTACCTCTTGTTGAATGAAGAGATATTTCAGGAGCTGACTATTGCCTTTTGCTGGTTTACGCGGTCTGCAATGGCATCCCATAGCCATATTCTTTGCTGGAGAGCCTCCCGGGCAGTGCTGGCTGCTTCAGCCCATTTTGTTTCGTCATCTCCGCATAATTCTGATACCATTTGAAGAGATAAAGGGCCGTGCTCGTCCCCGTCCAGCTCTATGTGCCTGTCCAGGTAGTAACTCAGTTTACTGTACCTCTCCTTCCCGCCATCTGCTCTTTTCAGGATTTCTACGAACATATCGGGGATCAGGTCTTCCCTTCCAAAGGTAAAGGCCGAGGCGATCAGGTGAGCTTGATCGGTTTCAATAATACTGAAGGTATAACGGACAAAATCGAGAACCTTAGGATCTGTCTCTAAACGATCTAAAGTATCATTTATTCCGTACCCTTTTACGAGCAACTCTATCATCAACTCAACCTGCGTAGTGTCAGCGCCAATTTGGTCCATGGCATCCAGGTACATTTCAAAATGACTTTTAGGTTCGCCCAATTCGTTCAGGTCACTCTCTTCTCCATGAACAATCTCGTTGATAAACCTGGCAAGGGTAGCATTTTTCTTCGGCAGCCAGGGCGTAGCTGTCGAGGTCAGTCTTATTTGAAGTGCTTTGAGTAGCGACATAAAATCCCATACCGCGTATACGTGCTGTTCCATAAAGACACGGATGTCGGTCACATCTTCTAGCTGATCATACAATCGGTGGGTTTTAAGGTTATCTCTAAGACTTTGAAGGTCTTGCTCGATATTTTCAATCTTATGCATAGCAACAATTTTTATTCAAGGGAGAGATGGATCTCCACGGGAGATGCAAAAATACAACCCGACTAAATTCTGCGGAACTGAATTCAGAAAATATTGAAAGCTTACTTTTTATTGTGCGCTGGCCACGGTAGTAGCCCTCTCGGAGATAAGTTTCCTTGTGACGACGAAAACGCCAGGTTTTTGTAGATACGGAGTGGTGTAGTGAGATGCGCATTCTGTATCGGGGAAGCTTTGAAGATCCATTAGCACCAGGACCTTGCTGCTCACTCCCTGCCCATCCTTAACAGCGGGCAACCAGCCTCCTTGTAATCTTCCCAGGGCACTCAGGAAAGCCGTCTCCATACCTGCAAAAGGTACTTTGTCTGCCGTAATGGACTGTAATTGTCCCTGTGGGCCGATCACCAGGCTGGCCTGGAAAAGACCACTGCAATTGGCTTCGCGAACCGATTTTTTTAAAGGGAATTCCTGCTGAAGTAATTGGGTAAAATCGGAAGGGTTACCCAGGTAAAGTGGCGGACTTTCTACTTCCTCTATCCGGTAAGTGCCCTCTTGCAAAACGGGAACACTCAAGGGAACACTGAGCAGGTTCACTGCTTTCATCAGGGTGCCATCCTGGTAGTGAAAAGCCAAAACGATCTCTTTTTTCTGGTTGAAAAAGGACCAGCTTCTCTTACTGTCGCTGGTCTTGCTGCCCGAGCTACCTCCTCCAGGAAGAAATTCTGAGGGCGATACAGAGGTGCCTGCGAGGATATTCTTTTCTTCCAGGGGTAAAGATTCCCGGGTGTCAACGGCTCGCTGCCCCAGTATAGACTGGGTGGTAAACATTAAAAGGGCAATAATTGCGATCCTGTACATAGGGGGAATCTTTAATACTGGTATAATAATAACCCGTAAAATACGAAAGTTGTTGTTCATTAAGATCAAATTGTGCCATAAAAGTGATCCCGTTCAAAATGTCTCCTATTGGGTCATAGACCGGAACTACTGCGCCTAGTTTTTACGGAATATTGCCTGGCTGAAGTTCCGAAATAAAAAACTCCTGCCTTATCCGGAATTTCGGGTGCCTTAGGGAGAGCGCTGTATTGACCGGTGCTCATGTAAAAGGTGTGAACCAGGAAAATTTTAGAGGTCACAGGTTTATTATGCTGTGTGGCAGGTAACCAATGTCCTTTTACCATTTTTAAAGCATTGACGAGTGCTTTGGCCACAGGGACGGAGGCCGCCTGCTCTACTTTTACCACCCTGGAATTTCCCCGGGGATCTATGACCATAGAAAGTACTGTTAAGCCTTGTTCCCAATTCGTTTTCATTAGGTTCTGCTCTCGTAAAATCCGGATCATCTCATCCTGCAGTTTTCCTTTATAACCTACCAAGACCGGAGCTGTGTCTACCTGCTCCAGCAAAAATTCGCTCCCATGAAGTACAGGGATACTATCTCCTGGCGATCCTACAGGCCAATCGGGCTTGGAGGTATTAGTGTCATAATTAAAAGAGAGAAATTTCTTTCCCTCTAAATCCATGAACTGCCATTCTACTACACGATTTCCTTGGTCATGCCTACCTTTCACCAGGGTATCCCCGGAAGCCTCATTAATCTTAAAATACCAGCCATGATGTTTTTTGGTTTCCTTATCCAGCTGGTAGATCGTTTTATGAAAGTTTGATCGTTCTTTCTTGGTTTTAAATTTCTGGGCGTTTAGTGAAACAGCAGTGAGCAAGCCCAGGGATAGCGTTAGTATAGAAAGCCTCATGATGAATATTTTCTACAGCAATATAGGAATATTATTCTATCGTCTCTTCAACAAGGACTTTTGTAACAAAAAAAGCCT
>JABDLH010000195.1 GCA_013003145.1 Flavobacteriaceae bacterium
GTTTTCCTCCTTAATATATAGTACCGCAATTTGTCTTCATAAGACTTAAACTCCAGCGGGCTGAAAACCACGACCTCTTCCAGCATGATCGATTCCTGGAACGTACTGTCACCCTCCAATATGATCAGCTTCTCGGCCAGCGAGTCCAACTCTATTTCCTCTACCTGGGCAAATCCTATGCTCCCAAGCATCATTATAAGAATATATATGCATTTATACCTCATGCGCCTTCCTTAACAAAAGTCTTGCCAAAAGTAAAGATAAACCCCTGACAGCCCTATTAAATAAAAGTGAATTATACTTAGATTTGTACAAAACACAGATACATGACCGCAAAAAAGATCCTTACCAAAAAATCGATCGATTTTTTTGAAAAATACCTCAATAACGCCTCCCCTACCGGGTACGAATGGGAAGGTCAGAAAATATGGATGGATTACCTGAAACCCTATGTGGATACCTTTATTACGGATACCTATGGTACCGCCGTCGGAGTGATCAACCCGGACGCCAAATACAAGGTGGTCATCGAAGGGCATTCTGACGAGATTTCCTGGTATGTAAATTATATTACAGATAACGGACTGATCTACGTTATCCGCAACGGGGGGAGCGACCACCAGATCGCCCCGTCTAAATGGGTGAATATTCACACTAAAAACGGGATTGTAAAAGGGATCTTCGGATGGCCGGCCATACACACCAGGGATAAAAGCAAAGAAGAACCGCCAAAGATCGAAAACATCTTTATAGATATAGGAGCTAAAGACAAAGCGGAAGTTGAAAAACTGGGAGTACATGTCGGATGCGTCATCACTTATCCAGATACATTCCACATCCTTAATGAGGATAAGTTTGTATGCAGGGCCATTGATAATCGCGCCGGTGGCTTTATGATTGCTGAAGTCGCGAGGTTGTTGCACGAAAATAAGGTAGAACTTCCCTTTGGCTTATACATCACGAATTCCGTACAGGAGGAGATCGGTCTCAGGGGAGCAGAAATGATCACTCAAAGGATTAAGCCCAATGCCGCCATTGTCACCGATGTCTGCCACGATACTACCACCCCTATGATCGACAAGAAGAAACAAGGACATACAGAGATCGGTTCAGGACCGGTAATCTCTTATGCCCCCGCCGTTCAGAACAAGCTGCGTGAGCGAATCATAGAAACGGCAGAGAAAAAAGAGATCCCTTTCCAAAGGATGGCTGCCTCCAGGGCAACCGGTACGGATACGGACGCCTTTGCCTACAGCAATGGCGGAGTTGCATCTGCATTGATCTCCTTGCCGCTGCGATATATGCACACCACCGTAGAAACCGTTCATAAAGATGATGTGGAAAATGTGATCCGTCTTATCTACGAGACACTGCTCACGATTAAGGATGGAGAAACCTTCAGTTATTTTGATTAACAAAAAAATCCCCCGCATCCACGGGGGATTTTTTTATATTACCCTATGGAAGAGCGTGTTGCAATTTGGGATGAAGAAGGGAATCCCACCGGGCGTGAGGCTTTAAAATCAGAAGCTCATAAGAATGGCTGGTTTCATCCTACAGTTCATATCTGGTTTTATACAGCGGATGGCCGAATCCTTTTACAGCAACGAAGTGCTGAGAAAACTACCTACCCCCTACTTTGGGATGTTTCTGTGGCCGGTCATATCAGCGCCGGGGAAAGTATCGAAGAAGCTGCCTTACGGGAAACGGCTGAAGAGATCGGGCTCGACATACAATTTTCGGACCTGGAACAAATAGGGGTTTTTAAATCGGTCAGGAAACATCGTGAAGATCTAATCGACTGTGAATTCCATCATACCTTCCTCAGCCTGCTGAGCAAACCGATAAGCCAATTAAAAAAACAGGAAGAGGAAGTGGCTGCCCTGAAGCTCTTGCCACTCATTACCTTCGCCGAAGAACTGTGGGGAATGGCCAATCCGGGTAAATATGTCCCGCATCAACCCGAGTATTATAAAACGGTCATCCGCCAGGTTCAGAAAAGACTATAAACTATTTATAAAATCATCCGGGTTCTGCAGCGGGTAAGATTGCTGAGTACCGCTTTCCATGTTCTTTACAACAAAATTACCATCCTTTAATTCTTGCTCACCAATAAGGATTACAAAAGGAACATTCCTGTTGTCGGCATATTTAAATTGCTTCTGGATCTTGGCAGAAGAAGGATATACTTCAGATTTCAGTCCTGCACTTCTTAAGCTCCGAACTAATTTAGTTGCGGCAAGCGCTTCTTTATCGCCAAAATTGATACAGAGCACATCCAGGGCTCTGTCCAGGGTTTCCGGAAATAGCTGTAATTCCTCCATAACCAGGTAGATCCTGTCCAGGCCAAATGACACCCCCACTCCACTGATATCCTTAAGACCGAATATACCGGTAAGGTCATCATAACGTCCACCTCCACCAATGGATCCCATGGACACCCCTTCAGGTGCAGCCACCTCCAGGATGGCCCCGGTGTAATAGTTCAGCCCCCTGGCCAGGGTGACATCAATTTTCAGTGTACAACAATCCAACCCAAGTTCATCCAGGGTCCCTGTTATATATCGTAATTCCTCAACTCCTTTGCTCCCTGCCTCCGAGGTAGATAAGAAATCGCTTAACTGGTCAAGTATTTCGGCATTAGATCCTTTCAATTCAAACAAGGGTTGTGCCTTGTCAATAGATTCCTGTGGAATCCCTTTAACCCACATCTCATTGCGCACCCCTTCTTCCCCTATCTTATCCATTTTATCCAAGGCTACGGTAAAGTCGACCAGCTTATCCCCTGCCCCAATAACCTCTGCGATCCCGGCAAGGATCTTCCGGTTATTGAGTTTTATGGTAACTCCTTCTAGCTTGAGCTCTGTAAATACAGCATCGTACAGTTGTATTAGCTCTACTTCCTGAAGTAATGAATCTGATCCTACCACATCGGCATCACATTGATAGAATTCCCTGAAACGACCTTTTTGTGGCCTGTCTGCTCTCCAGACCGGCTGAATTTGGTATCGCTTAAACGGGAATTGCAGCTCGTTCTGGTGCATCACGACGAAACGAGCAAAGGGTACGGTTAGGTCATACCGCAGTGCTTTTTCAGTAATATGTGGGTAGAGTGATTTAGAATCTTTTTCCTGGTAAACAGCCTCGTCAACCTTTTCAGCAAATTCGCCGGAATTCAATATTTTAAATATCAGTCGGTCTCCTTCTTCCCCGTATTTCCCCATAAGGGTATCCAGGTTTTCAAAAGATGGGGTCTCTATTGGCTGATAACCATAAGCTTCAAAGTGCTTTTGAATTATGCCGATGATATAATTCCTACGGGCTACTTCTGAGGGTAAAAAATCTCTGGTGCCTTTGGGTATTGAGGGTTTCTGTGCCATAACTGCTGTAAATGCTGCAAATATACTTGATTGTTAAATTCCTCGGAAAAAGCCTGGGGCTTTATTCCCCGATTATCTGGTCAAACCATCGATAAAGATCGCCACGGGTAATAACTGCACCTTCCTTGATCAATTCAAATCTATCCATATGCGGATCCTCAGTGTATGCTTTGGAAGCCACCAGGTACTCCACGAAATCGGACTGCCAGTTCTTTTTAAACCACGCAAATCCCTCATCATTCCTCAGGTCTATTTCCGGGTTCATCACCTTTACTGAAATAAGTTTCATCTCCTTTTCCGCCATATGGAACAGGTGCATCTGCTGCTCCGAGATGTTTTCTAGATATTCAACCTTTTGAAGGACGCCCTCCCAGACAAGGTCACTGAATACATCCAGTTCTTCCTCTGCCACATGCGGCTTTTCTGTTTTTAAACGATCCCATTCCTCAGCTGTGATCGATTGGGTCGCCAGGAAATTTATGAATTCAGGATGTAGCTCTTCTAATTGTTCTTTTGTAAGTCTTGTATATTTCATATGAAAAAAAAGCCGCCCTGTAAGAGGCGGCTTAGTATTTAAAATTACTGTTTAGTTAAAGATATACCGCACGCCAAATTGTGCTCTCCACCTGGACCTCACATCCGTAGCTGCAGTAAAGGTACTGCTACGGTCCGGATCAAAGGTATAGGTCGGGTTATTGCTATCGTCTACCGATACTCCTAACAACTGGTTAAAGGCTGGCTCTTCAACAACTCCCCAATTAGAGTTGATCAGGTTACCTATATTAAGCACATCAACACTTAACTGAAGTACATTGTTCTCTGCCAATTTAATATCGTGCAGCGCTTTCATGTCCCATCGACCTTTCCACGGAGCAAGTGCTCCATATCTTTCAGCATAAGAACCACGGTTATCACTCAGGTAGTCATCCTGCTGGATGAACGCTTCAAAAGCTTCTGCCTGCCCTGCTCCGCTGAAATTCATCTGCCCAACTTCTGAAGCTGTCGGGATATAGATCAGGTCATTGATACTGGAACCATCGTTATTGATGTCTCCTCCGTAAATATAGTTGAAACGGTTACCGCTGGCATATTCAAAGAAAGTAGATATCGTAGTACCGAAATCAAAAGCTTTAGACAGTACCCCGATGAAACGGTGAGTATCACCGTAACGAGAGAAGGCCAATACATCCTCGTTGGCATTCCCGACAATGGCATTCCCGACAAAGGCATCCCCTGTAATTTCCGCCTCTATCGAATTAACCTCTTTAGAGTTCAGGTAGCTATAGGCCAAAAGGGTATAAAGACCATTATCAAAGTTCTTCTGAGCTTTGAAGGAAGCATTCCATACACGGCCTTTATCCGAGTTAGTAAAAACGAAAGCACTGGTAGGGCCGCCAAAGATCTGAGATTTGTCATCATTGGTATATACCGCCCTGTTGTCTACACCGTTCAAAGTAGCAGATGGAGTATCCAGTCCCCAGTTCTGAACATGCGCAGCATTCAGGTCTTTGGTATATGCAAAATCTGCAGTTAACACAATACCATTTTCCAGGCTTTTATCAAGCCCGATATTGGTTCTCCAAACCTGTGGGAACTTAAAATCAGGATCTACTAATTGGTAGAAGAAGAAATCTACCCCCTGCACCTGGTTGCCCAACCATACAAATGGGAATCGCCCGGTAAATACCCCGGTACCACCGCGGACCTGTAAAGTGTTATCATCATGCATATCCCAGTTAAATCCTAATCTTGGAGAGATCAGCCAATCGTTGGTCGGCATTTTTTCAGAATCAAGGAATACAGCTTCTCCTGTTTCAGGGTCTGTATACTCGATTGAGGGTATATAAGTCCCGCTTGCTCCTCCTTTACGCTCAATATTCTCACGCACTTTAGATGCAGTGTCAAAATATAGCGGTTTGTCAAAACGCAATCCGTAAGTCAGTTTGAAGTTCTCTGCGATGTTCCATTCATCCTGGGCATAAAATGCCATCTGGCCTACGTTAGTTTCAGCCAATGACCATCCACCGGGATTACCCACGCCGTTTGCCTCAAGACTCCTGTTGGCACTAATAGCCGCATCAAAAGCAGCCTGAAGATCGCCTGAACTTGCAAAGTTGGGGAAATCTGTGATGGTAGTAGTCGGGAAGAAGACTCCCTGAGCACCATAGGCTCCCAGGTTAAATGAATTGTCGAACTGGAATTTCTCAAAGGAAAATCCTACCGTGTAGGTATGATCACCTTTAAAGAAACTCAGGTTGTTGGTCAATTGAAAGACCTTCTGATCCAGGGTATTGTTGATCGAGAATGGCTCGTGCCCTGCAATAATGTAGTTAGAACTCCCACTTGCATCAAGGATAGTAAGCGTGGGTGCAGGCGTTGATAGTGGATTCCTGAAATCGTCAAAATGAGTATATCCAACCTGTAACTTATTAGTTGCATTATCCGATAGCGTACTGTTTAATTCGATTTGTACAGAACGGATATTATTATTGATTTCATAGCCTGCATTTTCAAACTGTAACGTACTCTGGTTAGGTCCCCTGAATCCAAGAGCCGACGGGTGTGCAGGCTTTTCCTTGGAAGCATTCAGGAAATTGTAAATCACCGCCAGACGGTTCTTATCATTGATGTTCCAGTCTATCTTAAAGATTCCTTTGGTAGATTGCTGGTCAAAATTGAATCCTTCAAACCTTCCGGGATTGTAAAATATATCATTACCCTGCTCATCCTGCCCGATCACCACCTGGCTCAATAAATCCTGTACCAACTGGAAATCTGAAGCAGAAACCCTGGATTCATTAATAGCTCCCGTTCCTCGGTTAGGAACAAATCCATTGGTTCCCAAAGATGTCAGGTCGTCCTTTTCAAAATTGACGAAGAAGAACAATTTATTCTTGATGATAGGTCCACCGATACTGGCACCATATTGTACTTGCTCCAATCCTGTTTTAAAGACATCGTCCCCGTTGATCTTTCCGCCGGTCAGGTCGTCATTCCTGAAGAACCCATAAGCAGTTCCGTAAAATTCGTTCGTACCACTTTTGGTCACCGCGTTTACGGAAGCACCGGTAAAACCGGACTGGGTAACGTCATATGGAGCCGTTGTAACCTGGATCTGGTCTATGGCATCCAGGGATATCGGTTGTGAACTGGTCTGTCCACCAGGGGTGGCAGCATCCAGGCCAAATGGGTTATTAAAGATTGCCCCATCCAGTGAAAAGTTATTGTATTGGTCGTTTCTACCTCCAAAAGAAATTCCTGAAGCTCCGGAAGAAGCCGTTGGCTCCAGCCTCGCAAAATCCTCAGCAGAACGTGAAATGGTAGGTAACCTGGTAAGCTCTCTTCTTCCAACACTTGTTTCGGCACCGGTACGATCGCTGCCAAATGTGCCTGTTCGATCAGAGATGACGACCACTTCATCCAGGGCCTCACTTTCCTCGATCAGCTTTAGATCCAGGTTAAAGGTTTTACCCAGGGTCAGGAAGATATCATTAATGGTCTGAGTTTTAAACCCTACATAAGAAGCGGTTAAGACGTATGGCCCACCTACTCTTAAGTTTAATAGGTTAAAGCGTCCGTCTTCATTGGTAATGGCTCCGTATTTGGTTCCTGTTGGAGTGTGCACTGCAACAATGTTGGCTCCGAACAGAGGTTCTCCCTGGTCGTCGGCAACAGTACCACGGATGTTAGATGTTGTTACCTGTGCCATGGCGATAAATCCCGTACATAAAAGGGTCACCACCAACAATAATCGGGTTTTCATAAGTGTGAATTTAAGTTAGCTAGAAGTTAAATATAAAAATAAAAAGGAGCTATGCGCACATAACTCCTTTGTATATTCAGGGGACATATAGACTGTAAACTATTGTTTATCAGCCACCACTTCAAACGGGAACTCCACGATCACCTCACGGTGAAGTCGAATCTCAGCCTCGTAAGGCCCAGCCCTTTTAATAGCGCCTCCTTTAATCATAATGTATTTCTTGTCGATCTCGTGTCCTTCCTTTTCCAAAGCCGCAGCCAGGTCCATGTTGGTAACGGAACCGAATAATTTATCGGCAGCTCCAACTTTCGCAGGAATTTTGATCTCCAATGTCTTTAATGCTTCAGCCGTTTTATTGGCCGCATCAACAACTTTCTTCTCTTTATGTGCCTTTTGCTTTAAATTCTCTGCCAACACTTTCTTTGCAGAAGGAGTTGCCAGGGTGGCAAGACCGTTAGGGATAAGGTAGTTTCTACCATACCCATTCTTTACATTCACCACATCGTCCTTAAAGCCAAGGTTCTGTACGTCTTCTCTTAAAATAAGTTCCATGATCCTTTTCTTTATTACTTTAATAAATCACCAACATAAGGCATCAGAGCCAAATGACGAGCACGCTTTACAGCTTGTGCTACTTTACGCTGGTACTTTAATGAGGTTCCTGTTAGTCTTCGTGGCAATAATTTGCCTTGTTCGTTTACCAATTTCATTAGGAAATCCGGATCCTTGTAGTCGATATACTTGATACCGGACTTCTTAAACCTACAGTATTTCTTCTGCGTGTTGGTTTCAATGTTTAATGGAGTCAGATACCTGATCTCTCCATCTTTTTTACCTTTCGCCTGTTGTTGTAACGTTGCCATAATCCTTACGCTTTAGCTTTTAACTTAGTTCTTCTTCTCTCTGCCCATGCAATTGCATGTTTATCAAGCTTAACGGTCAGAAAACGCATAATGCGCTCATCTCTCCTGAATTCCTGCTCAAAAGGACCGATGGCCTCTCCTGGAGCTTGGAATTCAAATAAGTGATAAAAGCCACTTTTTTTGTGTTGGATCGGGTACGCCAATTTTTTCAGGCCCCAGTTCTCTTTGGAGACCATCTTGGCCTCAAATTTGCTTAAGAAATCCTCGAATTTCTTAACTGTTTCCTCTATCTGGGTGTCAGATAGAACGGGATTCAGAATGAAAACAGTTTCGTAATGGTTCATATTAATTTACATTTTTAAGGAGCGCAAAAGTAAGAATTATTCAATCGATTCACAAGAAATAGTAAAAATGTTCGTTATAATGAGAAGAACCGTCAAATTAAACTTAACCTAAAACCCAAATTCAGATCATGACAAGATAAGGAAAGTGGATACAATGTTTAAAACTTTTATTGCCGTATCCGTCGAATTTTCAGTAATTTGTCTATGATTTAACCCCACAAATCAACCCATTTATGAAACTAAGAAGCATTGTCGTTGATGATTCATCTATGCAGCGTATGGCAGTTGCCAAATTGGTGAACAATCATCCAAACCTAGCCCTTGTTGCCGAGTACAGTAATGCTATTGAAGCAAAAAACGGACTCAAAAACAACGAAATAGACCTTATTTTCCTGGATGTTGAAATGCCCATCATCAGTGGATTCGACTTACTCGAGTCACTGGAGAACAGACCACAGGTAATTCTTATCACCGGGAAACCAGACTACGCCTTAAAGGCTTTTGACTACGACGTCACCGATTACCTGCACAAACCGATCACCATGGCGAGATTTGACGCCTCCGTGAAAAGGGCTGTTGCCAAATTTGAGCAATTACACCAGGTAAACGAAGACGAAGAACACATTTTTGTAAAGAGCAACCTTAAGAAACGTAAAGTCATTTTAAATGACATCAAGTGGATAGAAGCTCTTGGAGATTACATTAAATTGGTGACAGACGAAGCCAATATTGTCATCCTGTCAACCATGAAGGCCTTTGAAAAGCAATTGCCGGAAGATAAATTCCTGAGAATACACAAATCCTATATTGTGAACCTGGAGAAGATTGAGAAATTCAACAGTAAAAATGTTGAAGTGGGGGGAAGATCAATTCCATTGAGCCGAAACAAAAAGTCGGAACTCGCAGAAGCCTTGAGCAACGTTTAATTAAAATCATACATAGTCGACATTATAAATTACTCTAACCGATCTGAATTTAGAAATAGCATTAAAGGAACGTTCAATCCTTTTAATGCTATTTTTTGTTTGAGCCAGTGACTGTCCACCTGGGATCTTCAATAGCACATTCTTAATGTATTGATTCCTTATCCGGGAAACCGGAGGAAATTCCGGTCCCAGCACCTGGGATTTGAATGCATTTCTGAGCCCTTTGGAAAACCATTCGGCCGCCTCATTTAACTGGTCGTAATTTTTATGTTTGAATGTAATCCTGATAATTCGGTTTACAGGGGGATACTTGTACTGTTCCCGTTCATACAGCTGTTCCTTGTACATGGCTTCATAATCACCGGAACTCACCTGCTGCAGGATCTGGTGTAAAGGGTTATAGGTCTGTATCAATACTCTCCCGCGCTCTTTTGTCCTTCCGGCCCTACCCGCAACCTGGGTCAATAACTGGAAACTGCGCTCGTGCGCCCTGAAATCCGGGAAGTTTAACAGTGCATCTGCATTCATGATTCCTACCAAACGAACATTGCGGAAGTCGAGCCCCTTAGTGACCATCTGTGTGCCGACGAGGATATCGAGTTCCTGCTCTTCAAAGGCGTGAATGATCTTTGCATAGGAATGCTTTCCCCTGGTGGTATCCAGGTCCATCCGGGAAACTTTGGCTTCCGGGAACAACTCCCTTACCTCCTCCTCTACTTGTTCTGTTCCAAAACCTTTAGTGTCCAGGGTAGCATTGCCACAGGCCTCGCAAGCCTCCGGCAGACCGTAATGATGACCGCAATAATGACAGCGCAACTGTTTACTGTATTGGTGAAAAGTGAGGCTGACATCACAATTAGGACATTGGGGAGAATGGCCGCAACTTGTGCACTCTACAATAGGAGCAAACCCCCTCCTGTTCTGGAACAGTATGATCTGTCCTGATGCTTCAAGCGCCTCTGCCATCTCTTCTACCAGGCGCTCCGAAAAATGCCCCTTCATGCGCTTTTTACGATACTGCTCAGAGATATCTACCAGTTCCACTTCGGGCATAAGCACTTCCCCAAACCGGCGATCTATCCGGGCATAGCCGTATTTCCCTGTTCTCGCATTATAAAAACTTTCAATACTTGGTGTTGCCGATCCCAATAATACATCTGCTTTGTGAAGGTGCCCCAGCACAATCGCGGAATCCCTGGCATGATAACGGGGGGCTGGATCGTATTGCTTAAAAGAATTCTCATGCTCTTCATCCACGATCACTAAACCCAGGTTGGAGAATGGCAGGAACATGGAAGAACGAGCCCCCATGACGATACTTGCTTTTTCCTTAGATCGCAAAACGTTATTCCATGCTTCTACACGCTCCTGTATGTTGTAGCGCGAATGGTATACCGTAATACGGTGACCAAAATAAGATTGTAAGCGTTCTATTAATTGGGTGGTAAGGGCAATTTCCGGCAGCAAATACAATACTTGCTTTCCTTTTTCCAGGGCTTCCTCGATCAGCTTGACATAAACTTCGGTCTTACCCGAAGAGGTCACCCCGTGCAAAAGTGTCACCTTCTCCTGGTCAAATTGCTGCTTAATGGTTTCCAGGGCTCCCTGCTGAATGGGATTCAGCGCTTTGCTCGACTCTGTTTCCTGGCTGGTGTCGTAGCTTACCCGGTCCTTTCTCAATTGGTATTCTTCAAGAACGCCTTTCTTCACCAAAGAGCGGATCACGGTTCGAGACACACCGCTTTCCTTTTCCAGTTTTTCTAAGGACACCGGTTTTTCTGTGGTACCCTGCAGTTGGAACAGCGAAAGTACCGCCACTCGCTGTTTTGGAGCGCGAGAAAGTTCGTCCATCAGCGCCTCTAAAGCGGCCTCTTCTGAATATGCCGAGTCTAACCTTACATAAGAGACCATCTTGGGGCTGTATTGCTCCTGGATGGTCTCGTGCACTTGCACTACTTCTTTTTCTAAAAGGCGATTGAGCAATTGTAAGACATTCTTTT